>JBDSRU010000328.1:0-5327 GCA_039929145.1 Thermoanaerobaculia bacterium | reverse complement strand
GTTACGGCCGCCAGTGCGTCGTCCTCTCGGTCGACGCGCGTCGGCGCCAAGCTGGCGAAGGCAGCGGCTGGGAGGTCGTGGTTCAGGGCGGCAGAAAAGCGACCGGCCGCGATGTCCTTTCCTGGATCGATGAGGGCGTCGCGCGCGGTGCCGGCGAGTTGCTGCTTACCAGCATCGATCGCGATGGCACCGGCGAGGGTTTCGACTGTGAGCTCCTCGCTGCCGCGGCGGCGCGGGTCAACGTGCCGATCATCGCTTCCGGCGGCGCCGGCCAGGCCGAACACTGCGCTGCGGCGCTCGCGGCGGGCGCGGCCGCCGTGCTCGCGGCTGGAGTCTTCCATCGTGAGGAGATCTCAGTGCCAGACTTGAAGCGCTTCCTTCGAGCGCACGGTTTTTCGGTCAGGGGGGTGGCGTGAGGGACAAGTCTTCGCTGGAGCTCTTCGACCGCAGCTCCGTGCGCTACGACGCCAGCGGACTGGTGCCGGTGGTCGCGCAGGACGCCTGGAGCGGCAGGGTCCTGATGCTCGCCTGGGCCAACGCCGAAGCCGTGGAGCGGACGCTCGCCACCGGAGAAGCGCACTTCTGGAGCCGCAGCCGGCAGACGCTC
Organism: Thermoanaerobaculia bacterium; assembly: GCA_039929145.1. Lineage (GTDB taxonomy): Bacteria > Acidobacteriota > Thermoanaerobaculia > Multivoradales > JAGPDF01 > JAGPDF01. The sequence continues at coordinate 4,720 of JBDSRU010000328.1, read as the reverse complement.
TGGCGCAAAGGCGAGACCTCGGGCAACGTCCTGCGTGTCCTCGGCGTCGAGCGGGATTGCGACGGCGACAGCCTGCTGCTCCGCGTCCAGCCCGCCGGCCCCGCCTGCCACACCGGCGCCACGAGCTGTTTCGACGACACAGCAGGTTGCGGTGGTGGGCTCGACCTCGGCGCCCTCGAGCGAATCGTGCGCGAGCGCGCACAGTCCGATCCGGAGACCAGCTACACTGCGCGGCTCCTGCACGAAGGCATCGAACGGATGGCGCAGAAAGTCGGCGAGGAGGCGACCGAAGTCGTCATCGCTGCAATGTCGGCTGCCGCCGCAACCGCCGCCGCGCTCGCCGCGACGGCTGCGGTCGTGGATCGAAAGGAAGAAAAGCTCGGTAAAGGGAAGGCGGAGATGGATCGGCGCCCGAGTGACGCATCGGCGGCCGGGGTGGTTCTGCCTGCGTCCCCCGCGCCGTCGGCGCAAGCCAGACAACGTCTGGTCGAGGAGGCGAGCGACCTCCTCTTTCATCTCACGGTGCTGCTGTCGGCGAGCGGTGTCACCACCTGCGACCTTGCAGCCGAGCTCTCCGCCCGCCACCAGCGCCGCACGCAAGGCACGGGGGATGGCAGTACCCCTTTACTGGAAGCGGGTGCGTCAGTGCCCACTGCCGGAGCCGAGCGAAGCGAGCCAGGAATGTCTGCGCAGCTTGAAAGAGAAGAGCCTTGACAAAAAGACGAGTCACGCCTCATCTGCGCGAGCTCCTGGCCGAGACGGTCACGCCGCTCGCTGTCTACCAGCGGCTGCAGGCGCTCTCTCCCGTGCGCTTCCTGTTCGAGAGCGTCACCGGCGGCGAGCAGGTGGCGCGCTTCAGCTTCCTCGGCGCCGCGCCGCGCGAGATCTACCGGCTCTATCCGGACCGGCTGGAGGTCGACCGCGACGGCCGCCGGACCGATCTTCCGGGCGCTCCGCTCGCGGCGCTGCGCGGTCTGGTCGAGGGCTACACGACTCCCGAGCTGCCGGTGCCGTTCGCCGGCGGCTTCGTCGGCACCTTCGGCTTCGACCTCGTGCGTCTGGTCGAGCGCCTCCCGTCGCGGCCGCCCGATCCCTGGCAGCTCCCGGTCGCGATCCTCGGCCGGTTCGACGAAGTGATCGCCTTCGATCACGCCCAGCAGCGCCTCCTCCTGATCGCCAACGAGATCGAAGGCGAGTCCTCGGCGGCCGAAGCCGAGCGCGCCCTCGACCGGCTGGAGGGGGCGCTGGCGCGCGATGTCCGCGTGCGCGCGATCCGTCTTCCGGAGGAGCGCCCGGTCCTCGACCGCGCCCCCGAGGCCAGCCTCTCGGGCGCCGATTTTCAGCGCGCGGTACTGGCGGCGAAGGAGCACATTCTGGCTGGCGACATCTTCCAGGTGGTGCTGGCGCGTCATTTCCGGCTCGCATCGCAAGCGGCTCCGGAGGCGCTTTACCGGGCGCTCCGGCGGGTGAATCCTTCTCCCTACATGGTTCTGCTCGAGATGCCGGAGGTCGCGCTGATCGGCGCTTCGCCCGAGATGCTGGTGAAGAAGACCGGAGACCGGCTGGTCACGCGCCCGATCGCCGGGACCCGGCGGCGCGGCACGGATGCCGAGTCGGACCGCGCCCTCGCGGCAGAGCTTCTGGCCGATCCGAAGGAGCGCGCCGAGCACGTGATGCTGGTCGACCTCGGGCGAAACGATCTCGGCCGCGTCGCCAAGCCGGGCACGGTCTCGGTCTCGAGCTTCCTCGAGGTCGAGCGTTACTCCCACGTGCTGCATCTCGTATCGAGCGTCGAGGCGGAGATCGCGCCGGGCAAGTCGGCGCTGGACGCCCTGCTGGCTGCATTCCCAGCCGGAACGGTCTCGGGCGCGCCGAAGATTCGCGCCATCGAAATCCTCGACCGTCTCGAGCCGGAATCGCGCGGCCTCTATGCCGGTGCGACCGGGTATCTCTCCTTTTCCGGAGATCTCGACACCTGCATTACGATTCGCACTCTCGTCGCCAGGAAGTCGCAAGGCAGACAGGAGGTCTCGGTCACCGCCGGCGCCGGCATCGTTGCCGACTCCGACCCCGGGCGCGAGGAGCTGGAGACGGAAAGCAAGGCCGCGGCCCTCCTCGCCGCGGTCGCCCTCGCCGAGGAGCTCGAGCGATGATTCTGGTGATCGACAACTACGACTCGTTCACCTACAACCTGGTGCAGTTGCTGGCGGTGGCCGGCGCCGACCCGGTCGTGGTGCGAAACGACGCCGCGACGGTCGATGAGCTCCTCGCGATGCACCCGGCGGGCATCCTGCTCTCGCCCGGCCCGGGACGGCCCGCCGAATCCGGTGTCTGCGTGCCGCTTCTGGCCAGGCGGCCAGGTCTGCCGATCTTCGGCGTCTGCCTCGGCCACCAGGCGATGGGTGAATCGTTCGGGGCGGTGGTCGGCCGGGCGCCGGTGCTCATGCACGGCAAGACCTCGTCGATCCGCCACACCGGCGAAGGGATCTTCGCCGGCGTCCCGAATCCGTTCGAAGCGACGCGCTACCACTCGCTCGAGGTGCGCGAGGAGAGCCTGCCGGACGAGCTCGAAGCGATCGCCTGGAGCGACGACGGCATCGTCATGGCGCTGCGACACCGCGAGCTGCCGTACTGGGGAGTCCAGTTTCACCCCGAATCGGTGTTGACCATCGCCGGCCCGCAGATCGTCACCAACTTTCTCGCGGCCTGCGCAACGAACGCTCCAGCGACGGGCGTGGCGGGGGTACCGGTTGGCCGATGAGTGAACCGACGCAGCTCCTGCAGCGCGTGCTCGACCGCGAGGATCTGACACGCGCGGAGGTCGCGGCGCTGTTCGGCCGGATCATGGACGGCGAGCTCGCCGAGAGCCAGATCGCCGCCCTGCTGGTCGCGTTGGCGATGAAGGGGGAGACCACCGACGAGATCGCCGGCGCGGTGGAGGCGATGCGGGCGCGGGTGCGCGCCGTGCCGCATGCGATCGCGGACGTCATCGACACCTGCGGCACCGGCGGCGACGGTCGCGGGACGTTCAACATTTCGACCGCTGCGGCTTTCGTCGCTGCAGCGGCGGGCGCTACCGTAGCCAAGCACGGCAACCGGGCGGTCTCGTCACGCTCCGGGAGCTCGGATCTCCTCGCTGCCCTGGGCCTGCCGATGGAAGTCGCGCCGGAAGTCTCCGGCCGTCAGCTCGAAGAGATCGGCATCGCGTTCCTCTTCGCTCCGGCGCACCACCCCGCGACCCGCGCGGTCGTGCCGGTGCGACGGGCGCTCGGCGTGCGGACGATCTTCAATCTCCTCGGCCCGCTCACCAACCCCGCGGCGGCGCGCCGGCAGTTGATCGGGGTCTACGCCCGTGACCGTGTCGAGCCGGTGGCGCGGGTGCTCGCCGCCCTCGGCTGCGAGCACGCGCTGGTGGTGCACGGCGATGACGGTCTCGACGAGATCACCACGACGGCATCGACCTTCGTCGCCGAGGTGCGCGGCAGCACCGTGCAGACCTACGAGCTCGCCCCGGAGGCGGCAGGAGTGCAGCGGGCGACTCCGGAGTCTCTCGCCGGGGGCACTCCGGAGGAGAACGCTTCGAGGCTGCTGGATCTGCTGCAGGGCGAGACAGGGCCGCTGAGCGACATCGTGGCTCTCAACGCTGGCGCGGCACTCTATGTCGCGGGAAAGTCCGCCTCGATCTCCGAGGGAGTCGAGCGCGCCCGAGCCGTGCTTGCCTCCGGCGCCGCGCATGCGAAACTTCAGGCCCTGAAGAGCTTCCGGTAAAGGAAAGAGCCCAGTGCCGCCCGCCGATATCCTGCAGCGCATCGTCGCCACCCGCCGCGAGCGGTTGGGTGTCTCCCGTTCGCCTCGAGGGCAGTTTTCTTTTACCGGAAGCTTTTTGCCTTCTCCTTCTTTCGCGAGCGAGAACCCATTCTTGGCCGCGCTCTCGGCGCGGCGCGGTCGCGCGGTCATCGCCGAGGTGAAGATGGGCTCGCCGCGTCTCGGTTCGCTAGCTGGCCGGTTCGATCCCGAGAAGCAAGCGGCGACCTATGCCGCAGCGGGGGCGGCGGCCCTCTCGGTGGTGGTCGAGCCGGACTACTTCTTCGGCAGCTACGAGCTGCTCGCCGCCTGCAAGGCCGCGTGCGGCCTGCCGGCGATCGCCAAGGAGTTCGTCGTCGATCTGCGCCAGCTCGACTGGGCCGTGGAAGCCGGCGCCGACGCGATTCTGCTGGTCGCCGCGCTCTACTCGCGCGAAGAGCTTGCCGGCTGGGCGGCGGCTGCCCGCGAGCGCGGCCTCGCGCCGCTGGTCGAAACCCATGATCTGTCCGACCTCGAGCTCCTGTCGGGGAGCGAATGGGAGATGGTCGGGGTGAACAACCGGGACCTGCGGACGTTCGAGGTCGACCTCGGCCACTCGATCGCCATGCGCCCCGGCCTTCCGCAGGGCGCGCTGGCCGTAGCGGAGAGCGGCATCGCCACCCGTGCCGACGTCGCCCGGCTGCAGGCCGCCGGTTTCGACGCTTTTCTGATCGGCGAGAGCCTGATCCTCTCCAAAGATCCGGCGACGAAGCTGGGAGAACTCTTCGGATGAGACCGCTGGTCAAGATTTGTGGCCTGACCCGTGTCCAGGACGCGATGATGGCGGCTGCGCTGGGCGCCGACTTCATCGGCCTCAACCTGTTTCCCAAGAGCCCGCGCTCGCTCTCGCTCGGCAAGGCGCGCGAGATCGCCGACG
>JBDSRU010000327.1:0-4015 GCA_039929145.1 Thermoanaerobaculia bacterium | reverse complement strand
GCCCCGCGCACAGCTACAACCCGCTCTTCCTCTATGGCGGCGTCGGCCTCGGCAAGACGCACCTGCTGCATGCCATCGGACACCAGATCCTGCATCGCCGGCCCGAGCTCAAGGTGCTCTATTTCACCGCCGAACAGTTCGTCAACCAGCTGATCAATTCGCTGCGCTTCAAGTCGATGCACACCTTCCGCGAGCGCTACCGATCTATCGACGTCTTGCTGGTCGACGACATCCAGTTCCTCGCCAACAAGGAGCGCACACAGGAAGAGTTCTTCCACACCTTCAACACTCTCTACACCAGCCAGCGCCAGATCATCCTTTCGTCCGACTCTTCGCCGCGCAACATCCCGGCGATCGAGGAACGCCTGCGCTCGCGCTTCGACTGGGGACTCATCGCCGACATCCAGGCGCCGGATCTCGAGACCAAGGTGGCGATCCTGCGCCGCAAGGCCGACCAGGACGGCGTCGTGCTGCCCGACGACGTCGCACTGTTCATCGCCTATCAGGTGAAGTCGAACGTCCGCGAACTCGAAGGAATGCTCAATCGCGTGGTCGCTTTCTCGTCGTTGACCGCGAAGCCGCTCTCGCTCGAGCTCGCCAAGGAGACGCTGAGGGACATCCTTCCCGAGGAAGGCCGGCGGGCCACGGCGGCTGACATCATCAAGTTCGTCGCCCGTCACTACGGCTTGAAGGTCAGCGAGATCAAGTCGAAGTCGAACTCGAAGCAGATCGCCTTTCCGCGTCAGGTGGCGATGTTCCTCTGCAAGGAGCTCACGGAGCTCTCCTATCCGGAGATCGGACGGCAGTTCAACGACAAGCACCATTCGACCGTCATGTACTCGGTGGACAAGATCCTCAAGCTGCGCCAGACCGACGCCGAGCTCGAACGTACGCTCGATGGAATGACCCGCCACCTCGGCTGAGAAAAGCTGTGGATTCCCTGCGGAGGCGCTGTTGAAAACCAGGCGGCGCGCTTTTTTCCACATCCCCCAGGGCTCTCTCCGCAGGCCGGCTTCCACAGGCAACTGCCGCCGCAGCCCTTTCCTCTCCGGCCTTCCGGCCGCTTTCCGCAGATCCGCCGGGATCTATCTACGACTACGGCTATGTTATGTTTTCATCTCCTAGTACCCGAAGCTTCTAGCGGAGAATCAAGCTATGGAACTACGCCTTCGGCGTGACCTCTTCCTTGCAGAGTTGAGTCCGATGCAGGGGATCGTCGAACGCCGCACGACGATCCCGGTGCTGTCCCACATTCTGCTCAAGACCGGGCCGAAGAACCTGCAACTCGCCGCCACCGATCTCGACGTCTCGCTCACCAGCTCGGTCGCGGCCGAGGTCGAGAAGGAAGGCGCGCTCGCCGTTCAGGCCAAGAAGTTCACCGAGATCGTGCGTTCGGTGGTGGCGGAAGAAGTGCGGCTCAAAGTCGAGGACGAGCGCACCCTCCTGATCCAGGCCGGCAAGGCCCGCTTTCGTATGCACGGTCTGCCGGCGGCCGACTTTCCGTCCCTGCCCTCCGTCGAAGGCAAGCCCAAGATGGAGGTGCCGCTCGGGAGTCTGCGCCGCCTGGTGGGCAAGATCCTGTTCGCGGTCTCCGGCGAGGATTCGCGCTTCCAGCTTTCCGGTGCGCTGCTGAAGATCAAGGCCAATTCGATCGAGCTGGTGGCGACCGACGGCCACCGGTTGGCGCTCATCGAGTCGCCGCATGAATTCAAGGGCGCGGTCGAGGATTCGGTGCTCGTGCCGCGCAAGGCGTTGCAGGAGTTGCTGCGCATGGAGGGCGACGGCAACGTCACCTTCCGCCGCGGAGAGCATCACCTCTCCTTCTCGGTGGGTGGACGCGAAATGACCTGCCGCGTGCTCGAAGGCAGCTTCCCCGACTACGACCGCGTGATCTCGCGCGGCAACGACAAGAAGGCAGTCCTCGACAGGAAGCCGCTCGCCGAGGCTGTCCGCCGCGTGGCGATCATGACCGGCGAGAGGAACCGCGGCGTGCGTCTCGAATTCGCCGATGGCGAGCTCGCCATCGCGGCCGCCAATCCCGACCTGGGCGACGCCAGCGAAAGCCTGAGCTGCGAGGTGGCCGGCGGCGACATCAAGATCGGACTCAACCCCGACTATCTCGGGCACTTCCTCGACGCCGTCGAAACCGACAAAGTGCTGCTCGAGCTCAAGGACGAGAACAGCCAGTGCGTCGGTTCGCCGCAGCCGCAAGAGGGCAAAGGGGTCGCCGGAGAGCGTTACCTCTGCGTCATCATGCCGATGCGCATCTGAAGCCCGCCTCGTCACCCGCGGTGCCCCCGGCAGGAATCCCCGCTTCGCCGGCAGCGAGTCCCGGCAGCGCCCTTCAGCGCCTCAGGCAGGCCCGTTTCCGCGCGCTGCAGCCCACCGACTGGCGACCGGCTCCGGGTTGGAACCTGGTCCACGGCCCGAACGGCTCCGGCAAGAGCAGCCTCCTCGAGGCGATCTACCTCACCGCGACCGGCAAGAGCTTCCGCACGCCGACGCTCGCCGAATGTTGTGCGCGCGGCGAGGAGAGTTTCCTCATCCAGGCGGAGGTGGTGCGCGACGGGAGATGGGATCTGGGGCTCTCCTACTCCGCAGAGGGTCGGCGGCTGACACTGCAGGAAAAGCCGTCCACGGTCGCCGAGCATCTGGCCCTCCTTCCGGTCGTCGCCTGGAATGAAGCGGAGCGCGACCTGGTCACCGGCCCTACCGCGGGCCGCCGCCGCTTCCTCGATCGGGCAGCCCTGCTCCTGCGCCCAACGCGGCTTGCCGAACACGCCGAGCTCCACCGCGTGCTGGCGCAGAAGCGGCATCTGCTGGCGGCGCGCGGGCGCGCGGCGGACCTCGAGGCCTGGAACGAACTCCTCGCACCACTCGTCGCACGACGGGCGGCGGAACGAGCCGAGATGGCAACCCGGCTCGAGACCGCGGCGCGCGAGCTCCTGGCGCGCGAAGGCTCGGACCTCCCGCCGCTGCGTCTTACCTATCAGCCGTCGCCGGCGACGGCGCTTCAGGGAGGGGCGGCGGTCGCCGCGACACTCGCCCTCGCCGTCCAGGGGGAACGAGACCGCGGCCAACCGCTTTTCGGTCCGCAGCGCGACCGGGTGGAGATCCTGCTCGAGCCCGCGGCGGGTCGGCGCTCGCCCTCCGCCGGCGAGCGCAAGATTCTGGTGCTGTCGCTTCTCGCCGGTCTGGCCGGCCTTCTCGGCGCGAGTGGCCGCCCGCCCTTGGTGCTGCTCGACGACCTCGACGCGGAGCTCGACCGCGAGCGCCTGGCGCTCGCCGCGGCGCTCTTTTCGGGAGCGCCGCAGACCCTCGCCACCAGCAGCCGGCCGGAGGCCTTCGAAGGGCTTCCGGACGGGGCCCGATGGAGCCTCGCGAAGGGCCTTCTGACGGGAGTTCCATCGACCGCCTAACTTATTTATTTTCAACGCTTTGCCGCTTGTTTGACGAGCCCGCCGTGTGATACAGTTCTACGGTTCGACAAGCCTCCGGAGAAGCCCACTTTGGCCAAGCCGCAAACCCCGCAGCAAACCTCCTATACCGCCGAGGACATCAAGGTCCTCAAAGGGCTCGAGGCGGTTCGCAAACGCCCCGGAATGTACATCGGCGACACCGATGACGCCTCGGGTCTCCACCATATGGTTTTCGAGCTCGTCGACAACTCGATCGACGAGGTGCAGGCCGGCCATGCGACGATCGTCGAGGTCACGATCCACTCCGACAACAGCGTCACCGTCGAGGACGACGGCCGCGGCATCCCGGTAGATCTGCACAAAGGGGAGAACCGCTCCGCCGCCGAAGTGATCATGACCGAGCTCCACTCGGGCGGAAAATTCGACAACAACGTCTACAAGGTCTCCGGCGGTCTCCACGGCGTCGGCGTCTCGGTGGTGAACGCGCTCTCGGTGCTCCTCGAGCTCGAGATCAAGCGCGACGGCCAGGTCTGGTTTCAGACCTTCCGGCGCGGCAAGCCGGACTCGCCGATCGCGGCGATCGGCAAGTCGAAGAA
>JBDSRU010000326.1:0-20667 GCA_039929145.1 Thermoanaerobaculia bacterium | reverse complement strand
GAAGCCGACGCGCTGCAGCGCGGTACCGATCGCCTTGCCTTGCGGGTCGAGAATCTCGCGCCGCGGATAGACCGTCACCTTAGCCCGCATCCTTCACCTGCCTTTCTGCTGCGCGGCGCGGCGGGAAACGGAGGCCGTCCGGCCTCACGTTCCCACCTCGAGCCACGAGGTCGGTTCGAACTGACTGCTGATCACGATCTCGGCCGCCGAGCCTTCGCGGGCGAGGGTCTCGGCGACCTCCGCTGCCGCCAGGGCGGGCAGATTGTTGGTACGCGACAGATGGTAGAGCACGACGAAACGCAGTCTCTCCGCGAGGAGCTCGGGCAGGCCGTCGGCGGCCTCACGGTTCGACAGATGACCGTGGCGCCCGGCGACACGCTGCTTGAGAGCCCATGGATAAGGGCCGCTGCGCAACATTTCGAGGTCGTGATTGGTCTCGATCAGCAGGCAGTCGAGATCGGCGAGGCGTCCCCAGGCGAGCTGGGTGCGACAACCGATGTCGCCCGCCAGACCCAACCGCCGGCCGAAGCCGTCCTGGAGCACGAAACCGACCGGTTCGCGCGCGTCGTGCGGAATCGAAAAAGCCTCGACAGCAAAAGGGCCGACCTCGAAAGGCCGGCCCGACTCGATCCGCACCGTGCGCGGAACGACCTCGTCGCCGAGGACGGTGCCGAGCATCGTCCCCGCCGTGAGATAGACCGGCAGTCGATGCTTGCGCGCGAAGCGATCGATCCCCTTGATGTGGTCCTCGTGCTCATGCGTGAGGAAGACCGCCCGGATCGTCGACGGGTCGATCCCGACCAGCCGCATACGCCGCTCGAGCTCCTTGCAGGAGAATCCGGCGTCGATCAGAACGCGAAAGCCGTCCGACTCGACGACGACAGCATTCCCCCCGCTCCCGGAACCCAGAACGGCGGCCCTGAAGGGAGAGGCGGGAGCTGGTGGATCCTCGAAGAGGAGGGGGGCCTGCACGGCAGGGGCAGTCTATCGCAGGCGCTCGGCCGGCGGACCCGTCGCGAACGACAGGCGCCGGATTCCAGACCCCTTTTTCGGCTTCCTGCGTCAGGTTCCGCCGGCCGGCGAGCCGGAAGAACTGCGGATCAGGAGCACCTGACCGGGCAGGAGGGCGTTGCCGTGCAGGCCGTTGTCGGACCGGATCCGTTCGACCGTGGTGCCGTAGCGCGAGGCAAGCTGCCAGAGGCTGTCGCCGGAGCGCACCTGGTGGCGCACTTCGGCGCCCGCCGGGAGCGGAGAGACGGCCGCCACGGTGGCGCTTCCGGCGCGGCGGCTGCCGCTGCCGGCGCCGGCACCGGTCGGTTGAACCGGAGCCCTCCCGCTGCCGCCCCGGCCGGGGATGCGCAGACGCTGCCCGAGAGAGAGCCGGTCGCTGCGCAGATTGTTGGCCGCCTTGAGCGCCGAAACGCTGGTGTGGTAGCGCGAGGCGATGCCGGAGAGCGTGTCTCCCGAGCGCACCCGGTGCGATCTGCCCTCGATCTGGGCGGGCGCTACCGCCGGCGGATCCCACTTCGGCAGGCTCTCGAGACTCGCCTGGAACGCAGGTCCGGTTCCGAGCGGAATCTTGAGCAGATAGGCCTCGTTCGGTGTCGCGTTGCGGCGCAGCTCGGGATTCATCCGCGCCAGCGTCCCGGCGTCGAGCGCCAGAGCCCGGTCGAGCGTCTCGAGCTGGGTCGCCCGCGCCAGCTCCGCGGTCTCATAAGGCACCGGCGGGTAAGGCTCGGGGAGCACGAAGCCGTAGCGCGCAGGATTCTCCAGAATCGCCAGGGTGGCGAGGAAGCGCGGCACGTAGCGCCGGGTCTCGCCGGGGAGCCGCGAGTAGAGATCCCAGAACTGGTCGAGGTAGCTGACCTTGGAGTTGTTGATCTGCCGCAGGACGCCATGCTCGCCGCAGTTGTACGCCGCGAGCGCCGTCAGCCAGTCGCCGAACAGGTCGTGGAGCGCGGTCAGATAGGCCAGCGCCGACTTGGTCGCCTTCTCCGGATCCATCCGCTCGTCGATCCAGGAGGAGCGGTCGAGACCGTAGCGATATCCGGTCGATGCGATGAACTGCCAGAGGCCGAGGGCCCGCGCGGAGGAAAGCGCGCGATCCTTGAAGCCGCTCTCGACGAGCGGCAGCCACGAGAGCTGCTCGGGGAGCCCGGCCTCCTGGAGCTGCGCGACGATCATCGGACGGTAGATCCCGGAGCGCCGGTAGGCTTCGAGGAAGAATTCGCGTTCGCGACCCTGGAAGCTCGCGATCTCGCGCTCGACGTCCGGATTCATGTCGCGCGGAATCGAGGCTTGGGTGTCGCCGAGCGAAGTCTGACGGGCAGCGTAGATCTCGACGATCCGGCGCGAGATCAGGCGGCGCAGATTCTCCTTCTCCTTCGGCAGCACCGCGTCGCCGCCGGCAGTCGGTTCGAGCGCGATGCGCGTCATCCGCTCATAGGCCCGGTCGAGCTCGGCGATCGCTTCGTCGGCCGCCCCGCGGTCCCAGGCGACCCCTGCCGCGGCATAGGCGTCCATCGCTTCGTGCAAGAGGGTCCCGGGACCGTCGGCAACCAGCGCAGCGCCGGTATCGCCCGCTTCATCGGCGGACGCGTCGTCGATGCCGCCTTCGACATCGGCCTCGTCGTCCGGCTGCAGCTCGAGCGAGCCCGGCTCCTCGACACCGTGCGCCGTCGCGCTGCCCGGCGCGGAGCCGTTGGCGGAAACCTGCGGCGTCGCGGGCGAGGCGGCCGGCGGAACCGGCACTGCCGACGCCGGCGCGTCCGGTGCCGCGAGCGCCGCCGCGTTGTCGACGGCGGTCGCCGGAGGCTTCGGCCGGGGGCCGCAGGCGATCGCCAGGAGCCCCAATGCGACCAGCAGGCTCAATCGCCCTGCGCTCGTGGGCGACGCCATCCTGACCCTCGAATCTTCTTCGGGCAATGCCTTCGTCGGTCCGCGCGATGCACTCATTGGCCAGATTGTAACGGTCGGGCGCCCGATTGACAGTGACCTCGCCGTGCCGGGCGGAAAGGAGGCGTGCGCCGGCGTTTTCCTAGGAATGGCTGAAGAACGTCTTGGATACGATCTTCCAGCCGTCAGCGAAGCGATAGAGCGCCAGATAATCGGTGAAGAGTTGCTTGCCGTCGCGCCAGACCTCGACCTTGCAAGTGGCAGCCGTACCCGTGATCTCGACCGCCGCGAACTTCGCCGTGGTGGCTCGTGGCGCGCCGGGCGAAAGCTTTGGCGGGGGCTCCTTGAGGTTTCGCGCCTCCATCCCTTCGATCCACTTGGCGAGCGTCACCTTGACGAGCTGGCCCTCGCGCAGCACGAGCATCTCGAAGTCGGGATGAAACCCACGCCGCATGGCGGCCGGATCGCGGAAGTTGTGCACGCCGTCGACGTAGGCGTCGGTCACCACCTGCTCGATCGCTGCGCGCTCGGCCGCCGCGTCGGCCGCTGCCAGAAGCGGTCCGACCGGCGCCAGGACCAACGCGAGAAACGCAAGCGCGCAGGCCCGGATCCACGAAGTGCGATGGCCAAGATGCCCCGCTGCCGGCCGGTCCGGCATCACGGCACCACGACCGGTTCGCCGCTCGCCCGCGCCGGCGAAGTCTGCGTCGTCTCGGCAAGCGGGATGAGCGCCCAGAGAATCAGGTAGACGAAGATGCCGGGAAAGGCCGCCGACACGATCGAGATCACGATGTAGAGCAGCCGCATGAGTCCGGGATCGCGGTCGAAGTACTCCGCGAATCCGCCGATCACTCCGCCGACCATCTTCTGCTCCCGAGATCGGCGCAATCGAACTTCTGCCATGAGCGTTTCCTCCAGTGGTTCTTACGCAGCAAGACGCCGGACGTTTCAAGTTCAACCCTCCGGCTGGGCGTCCCGTTGGGCCACGCCGGCTCCACCCGCCTTGGCGACGAAGCGCGAAGCCCTAGGATTCGATCGAGCATGAGTGTTCCTCCTGCTCTCTCTCTCGAACGATCGCAGCAGGATGCGACATCGGGTTTCCGCGCGACTCTGAATCAGGGAAGGGTGAGCGCGAACTGCAGCTTTCCGGAGGCCGGGTCGACCCACAGAAGCGCCAGGCTCTCGCCGGTGCTCGCGAGGCGCGGGATACCCGCGGAACGACCGGTGCCGGTCCGGGCGATCGCTTGCGAGGCCTGCGGGATGCCGTCCGCGGCGATTCGCGCCAGGTGCAACTCGGAGCCGCCCTCGATTCCCTCGAGCCAGGCGACCGCGAATCCCGGACCGAGCGCCGCCAGCGCCAGCTGACCCATGGGCTTCAATGCAGCGAGCCGTTGCGGTGCACCCCAGGTCGCGCCGCCGTCGGCCGAGCGCGCGAACGACATGCGCGGGCGATCGCCGGGCGCCGCAAACCAGGCGACAGCGAGCTGGGTTGCGTTCGCGGCGAGCGCCGGACCGTTCACCGGACAGCCAGCGATCTTCCAGCCGTCCTGACCGGCCGTCTGGAAGGTCAGGGCGCCTGCGACGCCGCGGCGAGCGATCCGCACATCGCGGATCTCCTCTGCGGTCCGGTCGCGATAGGCGACTGCGCTCGCTCCGGCCACAGCGACCGCGGAGGTCGGGCAGCAGTCACAGACCGATTCGTCCACAAGCTCCGAAGGTCCGATGCGGTCGCCCTCGACGAAGACCGTCCGCAGCTGCGTCGGCGCGCCCGCGGCGGTGGCGCGTCCGTCGAGGTAGTAGAAGCGGACGCCGGTGCCTTCGGGCACCGCCGAGACGAAACCGTGCTCGGAGGACGAGCGGTCCTCGTGCAGCACTCCCACCCGCACGAAGGTGATGCCCTGATCGATCGAGCGGGCGAGGTGGATGTCATAGGAATCGCCTCCGCTGCCCGAGCTCTCGAGCCACCAGACGTAGAGCGTCCGGTCCGCGGCCCGCACCGCACCCGGAACATCCGCCCAGTTCGCCACCAGCGCAGCGCTCTCGCGCACGGTCGCCGGAAAGGTCCAGTAGCCACCGCGCCAGCGCGCGATCCGCACGCGCCGCGGACCTGCCGAACCGGTTGCAGAAACAGGAGCGATCCCACTCGAGCCGGCAGCTGCCGGCTCGATCCAGGTCGCCAGGAAACCGTCGTCGTCGCTGACCAGAAAGGGCGCCATCGCTCCTGCGGCTGCCGGCGGACGGCTGTCGCTCCATCCCACCGGCAGGGGAATCGCTGCGGCGCTCGGCGCGGCGGACGCCGCCGGCGGCGCCGGCTTGTGCGGTCCATGCGCGAAACCCGAAGTCGCCCAACAAAAGGCCATCACCGCGAGTCGAATCGAGCGCCTCATCGGTGGATCCTACCTGCCGGTGCGCCCCGGAGGACGTCGCTGGCTTCAGCCCACCCTTTTCCAGCCCTCGAGCGCCGACAAGACTGCGACGGCGACGAGCAGGAGGCCGACGGTGCGTCCCATGACCGCGAGCACGCGCGGGCGGTCAGCAAGCCAGCCCCTTGCCCGGGTCGCCGCGAGGACGACCGCGCCATAGACCGTCACCTGGGTGACCACGATGATCGAGCCCAGGACGACGGCCTGCACCCAGATCGGTCCGGCGTCGCGGCGAACGAACTGCGGAAAGATAGCCAGCATGAAGGCGTAGGCCTTCGGGTTGAGCAAGTTGGTCAGCAGTCCCCGCCGGTAGGCGGTCGGCATGGAGATTCCTTCGAGCGCCGCCGAGCCGCCGGTCTCGAACATGGCGCCGCTGCGCACGAGAGCGACGCCGATCCAGGCGACGTACGCGGCGCCGACGACGAGGAGCGCGTTGTAGAGCGCCGGCAGCACACCCAGGAGGGCGGCAAGCCCCGCGCCCCCGACCGCAACGTGGACCGCTGCCGCGGTGAGGATTCCGCCGACTGCCGCGAAGCCGGCCCGTCGCCCGCCGCCCAGCGACGTCGCGAGCACACAGGCCATGTCGAGTCCCGGCAGCAGGACGACACCGAAGACAAGGCCGAAGAAGAGCCAGAGATGGGATGCCGTGTCCATGGGTGCGCGCCCCTAGTTTGTCTGCGCGGGAACCGTTCCCGCCAGCGGACAAGCTACAGCCCATAGAGGACAGTTTCCGCCCTATTCATTGATACCGTTGCCGGATGAGCTCGCCGACCCACCGGATCCTCGCGCTGCTCGAGCTCCTGCAGGCGCACGGACAGCTCTCGGGGGCCGAGATCGCCCGGCGGCTTGGAGTCGATCGCCGCACGGTTCGGCGCTATGTCACGGCGCTCGAGGAGCTTGGCATCCCGGTTACCGCCGAGCGCGGCGCCGGTGGCGGCTACGGACTGGTCGCCGGCTTCAAGCTGCCGCCGATGCTGTTCACCGACGACGAAGCCCTGGCGCTCTCGCTCGGACTCCTGGCAGCGAGCGCTCTCGGTCTGGGGCCGACCGCGGCCGGCCTCGCGAGCGCCCGCGCGAAGCTCGAACGTGTCATGCCGGCCGACCTCAAACGACGCCTGCGCGCCGCCGACGAAACGATGCAGCTCGACCTTCCGGCGACCGGCACGCCCGCCGAAGGCAGCGTCCTGGCCGCCCTCTCGGCCGCCGCGCAGGCGCAGCGCACGGTGCACGTGGTTTACGAAGCCGCGGACAGGAGACGCACCGCGCGCGACCTCGACCCTTACGGCCTCGCATTCCGCGGCGGCTGCTGGTACGTCGTCGGCTACTGCCACCTGCGCGGTGGTTCGCGCACTTTTCGCGCCGATCGCATGGCAAGCGTCACGCGCACCCCCCGGACGTTCGAGCGCCCGCCCGACTTCGACACTCTGGGCGCGATCTCGACCGCCATCGCCACCCTGCCGCGCGCCCACCGCGCCGAGGTCCTCCTCCACACCGATCTCGCGACCGCGAGAAATCAGATCTTCGCCACTCTCGGAACCCTTGAGGCGGTCAAGGGCGGCGTCCTCCTCCACTCCCAGACCGACGACCTCGCCTGGCTCGCCCGCGAGCTGGCCCGGATGCCGTTCGCTTTCGAGGTTCGTCGGCCGAAGGCGCTCGCGCGCCAACTCGTCGCGCATGCTCGCCGTCTGCAGAAGAATGGCGAGTTCGGCAAGGAGAAAATGGGCTAGCCGCTCGCCATCAATCCGCGCCCCCGAGAACGAAGTCGTTCGCTCCGCTGGCGATCGGCGAGAAGGTGACGCTGGCGCTGACGTCGGGTTCGGCGGAGACGACGGCGAGAGTGGCCGGCGTGATTGGAACGTTGAGGTAGGCGACGCGGGCCCGGCCGTCGAAGGCGGTCGAGACGAGGAGGGAGTTGTCGACGTCGCCGCTGGCACCTAGAAAGTAGGGTCCCTGACCGATCGGCGTCGCGCCGGCGTCCTGCAGCGAAATGTCGGCCAGCGGGGTGCCGGTGAGCGGGCTGTCATCGGGGCGGCGGAGGTCGGCGATGAGAATTGCGAGCCCGGAGGTCGGAGTGATGCCGAGCAAGGTGTACTGGCGCTGTACATCGGCGGCCGACATCGCGAAGAGGTCGCAGCTCTTCGATCCGCCCCCAAGGGCGATCGGCCCATTCCCGGTAGCACGGTAGCCCGCGAAGATCGTCGCCTGCGGTTGGACCGCCGCCGCGGGAGCGAGATCGACCAGCACGTAACGGCCCGCGGCGTCGCTCGTCGCTGCTCGCACCGGGTTCGAAGTGGCCAGAGTGACGCCCGCAAGAGAATCGCCAGTCCAGTAGTCGCGCGCGAAGCCGATGAGATTCTGCGTCGCCCAGACCCCCTGCCCTCCGGACTCAAAGCCGTCGAAGAAGATCAGCTCTGAACGCATGCAGGCGGCAGAGCCCGCTCCGGGCGCGCCGGCAAGGCCGGCGACGACGCTGCCCAGCACGAGAAGGTTCCGCGACGAACGCTTCGGGGCGACTCTGGGAATGGGCATGGTTCCTCCCGGACCCGGCATGAATGGCTGAACAGACGAAGATTCTAGTCCCAGCCGGTACCGGGAAAGCTACCTCGCGCTTCCCGGAGTCTCATTGCGCACCACCCTCCGCGCTCCTGCTGCGCGATTGCGCAAGACAACGCAGTCGCCCGGGCGGCCGCGCGACCGTTCGAGGCCGGGAAGGCCGATTACCCGAGAAGTTTGTCGTGCACCTTGAACCGGCAGCCCGGTTCGCGATACAAATTGCCCGCCATATACAGTCAGCCAGCAGAACTTTCGTCGCCGACTCGCCAGATCGAGCCCAGGCCGGTCCCGAGCCGCGACAGGTGGGGGTTCCCATGCAGTGGTTCTATGAAGCTCGAGGCGCCCAGGTGGGCCCCATCGACGACGCCGAGCTCGAACGGCTGCTCGCCGCGCGGACGATCTCCGGCGAGACGCTCGTCTGGCACGAGGGCCTGACAGGCTGGAAGCCGCACGCTTCGCTCGGAGCGGGCGCGACGTCCACCGAAGCCAGCGCGTGCTCGCAGTGTGGCCGCCCCTTTCTCCAGACGGAGATGGCGCAGTTCGGTGCGCGCTGGGTCTGTGCCGATTGCAAACCGAGCTTCGTACAACGGCTCCGCGAGGGCGCCGCGATTACCGGCCAGAAGAACTACGGCGGATTCTGGGTTCGCGCGGCGGCGCGCATGATCGACGGACTGCTGCTGTTCGCCGTCAATATGCTGCTTTCCCTGCCGCTGATCTTCTACTCGATGAACATGCAGAATCCGGCCGCCCAGGAGGCGCCGCCGCCACAGTTCTTCATCATCACCTGTTTCACTTACCTCCTGATATTCGCGCTCCAGGCGGCCTACGAAATCTACTTCACCGTCCGCAAGGGAGCGACCCCGGGCAAGATGGTCCTCAAGCTTCGCGTCGAGCGGACGGACGGCTCGCGCCTCACGGTCGGCCGCGCCACCGGCCGCTATTTCGCCAACATCCTGAACGGCTTCACACTGGGGATCGGCTACATCGTCGCCGCCTTCGACGATGAGAAGAGGGCCCTGCACGATCATATCTGTGACACCCGGGTGCTTCGTTCTTGAGCCTGGTCTGCAGCGGCTGCAGTTCCCCGCTGCCCGCGGCGGCGCTCGCGGCGCGAGACTGGGAGTGCACGAACTGCGCCGCCAAGCTCGCGCTCACGATCTTTCCGGCGCTGTGGCGGGCGTCGCCTGCCGCTGAAACAGGGCACGCCCTCTCTTCGGACAGTGACGCCGCCTGCTTCTTCCACACCGCCAAGCGGGCCGAAGTCGCCTGCGACGCCTGTGGACGCTTCATCTGCTCCCTCTGCGCGGTGGAGCTCGGCGGAGGCTCCTATTGCCCTGCCTGCATCGACTCGGGCGATCGCCGCGCGGGAGTTCCAAGCCTCGAGACCCACCGTACGCTGTGGGATCGCATCGCGCTGGCGGTGGCGGTGCTGCCAATGCTGATCTTCTACGTCACGCTGGTGACCGCTCCGGTCGCGATCTTTCTGAGCATCCGCCACTGGAGCTCTCCCGGAAGCCTGTTGGGGCGCTCGCGGTGGCGCTTCGTCGTGGCGATCGTCCTCGGCGGTCTGCAACTTTTCGGAATGGTGGCCGTGATCCTCGGCCTCGTCTTCGCCTTCTCCGAAGCGAGGACGCCGTGACCGCCGGAAGGCAAGCGGCCGCGGGCTTCGCAGAGAGCTACCAGCGCCTCCCCGGGCGCTCGTGGGGTCTCCTCGGGCGAACTTCGCTCTGGCAAGGGAAGGACCACATTCTTCTCGTGCAGTCGCGCGGCTACAGCGAGTCCTATCGCCGGTTCTACTTTGGCGAGATTCAGGCGCTGATTCTCCGCCGCACCTCCCGCAGCCGGAACGGGGCGCTCGTGCTGCTCGGCCTCGCGCTGCTTCTGTTCGCCGCCGCGCTTCTCGGAACTTCGTCGGCCAGCCTCCTCTGGCTCATTCCGGGAGTGCCGATCGCGATCGCTCTCGTCGTTCTTGTGCTCGGCGGCCCCTCCTGTACCGTCCACGTGCGCACCGCGATCGAGACCTCGGAGCTGTCCGCCCTCTGCCGTGTTCGCTCCGCCGAGCGCTCGCTGGCGAGAATCTCGGCGCTGGTCGAAGAGATCCAGGGAGCCGCGACGGTGGCGGATATCGCTCTCCTCGGCGACAGCGCGACAACGTCTGCACCGCCGATCGAACGTTCGCGGATCTCGCCCGAGTCCTCCCCGCCTCCTCTTCCTGCGCAGCACCCGTTCCGGCGGCACTTCGCGCTCTTCGTCCTGCTCCTGTTCGACGCGGCACTCTCCGCGGCCCAGGTCTGGGCACCTGGCCAGGTTGTCGGAGGCGCTGCCGTGGCGCTCGGGCTCGCTGAGCTTCTGCTCGCCATCTTCGCGCTCGTCGAGGGTCGCAGACTCAAACTCGATGCGCGTCTGAGCCGGGTGACCGTCGCCGCGCTGGTCTATGTTTGCGCCGCCTTCGTCGCCAGCTGGATTGGCTCCATCATCATGACCATGAAAGCGGTCGCAGCTGGCACTTTGCTGCCGGGGACGATGCCCGGCCCCTCCGTCGTCCCGTGGCTCGCGGAGCTTTGCATTCCGATCTCTCTCGGGCTGGGCCTGCGCGGCCTCTGGCTCCTGCGCCGCCTGCGCTCGACGAACTGACCTCGATGAGAGACCTCGCCGCCGAGCGCTGTCGGAACCACGCCGACCGTGAAGCGGCGGCTCGCTGCCCCGACTGCCGCCGGCACTTCTGTCGCGAGTGCGTCACCGAGCACGACGGGCGCATGGTCTGCGCCGCCTGCATCGCATCGCAGAGAGACCTGCCGGACGCGGCACCGCGTCGCCGTTTCTCCGGTACCGCCCGCACCGCTGTCGTGCGGGTTCTCCGCCTGGCTGTGGGCCTGCTCGCGGCCTGGACTTCGTTCTATCTCTTCGGCCAGGCGCTGACGCTCGGGCGGGACGCGGTGCACGACGGACCGGTCGCGAGCGGAGCCACGCCGATCGGCGCAGGCGAGCCTTCGGCGAACCCTCCCTCGCCCGAGACGCAGAGATGACGCGCCCGTCGCCATGACCCGTCGCGACCCCAGCGATCGCCAGCGCCGCCCCGGAAGTCCCGGCGCCGGCTCGGCGGATCGCGACCTCCTCGGCGGGCTGCCGCTCCTCGAAGAGGCCTTTCACCTCCTGCGACGTGCGCCCGTGATGCTGTTCGTCACCTTCTATGCCGGCAGCGTGCCGTTCGTGCTCTACCTCTTGTTCTTCATCGCTGACCACGTGGAGAGCCGTGCGCCGGGAGTCGGAGCGGCGTTGGTCGCGGGCCTGCTCTACTGCGTCATGAAGCTCGCGCAGGCCCGATTCGCGGGCGGCCTGCGAGCTCGCCTCGGGCCAGCGGAGGGCGTGGCGTCACCGTTCCAGCACGCGCTCGTTCAGTTGGAGTCCCAGCCGGGGAGCCTGTTCGTCCTGCCTGCAGCCTTGCTGGTCGGCTTGCCGTTCGGCTGGGCGTACGCCTACTACCAGAGCCTCGCGGTCACCGGCGATCGCCGCGCGGCGCGCCGCCATGCCCGGGTGTGGCCGCGCCAGAACCACTCGCTCCTGGCGCTCCTCGCGCTCTGCTCGATCCTGGTCTTCGCGAACGCTCTGGCAATGCTCGTGGTGCTGCCCGCCCTCCTGCACGCCCTCCTTGGATTGCAGAGTGCGGCCACGACGCACCCGATGGGGATGCTCTCCAGCACGACCGCAACCGTCGCCGCGGCGCTCACCTACCTCGCCATGGCTCCGCTGTCGCGCGCGGCCTATGCGTTGCGATGCTTCTATCGCGATGCGCGCACGAGCGGCGACGACTTGCGCGGCGAGATCCGGGTCGCCCGCGGTATCGCCTTCGATGCAGACCTCAAAACGGGCCTCACAGCGGGCCTCGCGCTGGTCGCAGCCCTCCTCGGCTCCGGACCGGCGGTGGCACGCGTGCCCGGTGACCTGGCTCCGTCCGCCCTGCTTGCTCCGGTGTCGGCTGAACTTCCCGCTCCCGACCTCGCGCCGGGCCCGACGCCCGACGAAGCCGGGCCCTCTCCCCGTGCGCGCCAGCTCGACGACGCGATCGACCAGGTCCTCGAACGACGCGAATTTGCCTGGAGGCTGCCGCGCGCCCAGGGAGAGGAGTCCGCCGGCTTCTTCGCCGGACTCACGCGACCGATCCTCGAAGCAACCCGACGCTGGGTCTCCTGGACGGCGGACCGGGTCAGCGCGCTTTTCGAATGGCTCCGCGAGCGGCTTCGCATCCGGGAGCCGCATCCGACCCGGAGTCCGGGAGGCTTCGGCGGAATCGGCTGGACCGGCCTGCTCTTCGCACTCGTGGCCTTGCTGGGTTTCGCGGGCACGATCCTGCTGCTGCGCCGTCGGCGGCGCCGTCCGGAGGAATCGAAGGAGCAGGCTGAGAGGGCGATCGATCCGGCGTTCGCCGCTCTCCTGGCCGACGACGTAGCGGCTGCCGCACTGCCCTCCGACCAATGGATGGCGGCAGCGCGGGATCTCCTCTCCCGTGGAGATGCCCGCGGAGCCGTGCGCGCCGCCTACCTCGCCACCCTCGCTTTTCTGGCCAACGAGCGCCTGGTGACGCCCTCACGCTTCAAGTCGAATCGCGACTATCAGCGTGAACTGGCGCGGCGCGCGCGCGACCGCCCGGGTGTGGCCGACCTGTTCGCCGAAGGCGTGGCTGCTTTCGAGCGCGTCTGGTACGGCACGCACGACGCGACGACGGAGCTCGCGGTCTGGAGCATGGCTCAGGTCGGGAGGCTGCAGAGCCGTGTCCGCTAGAAGATCCAGGACCGGAGCCGCGGCCCTCGCCGCCCTCGCGCTCCTCCTCATGGTAGGGCTGACCGAGCTCTACCGGCTCCGATTCTCCAGCGGCGATCTCTATCCCTACGCCTCCAGCTTCCGTGCCGACCCGCTCGGCGCCAAGGTCCTGTACGAATCGGTGCGCGATCTTCCCGGAGTCGTCGTGGAGCGGCATCAGCGTCCGCTCGCGGATCTCGCGGCCGATCGCGACACCGTCGTCTTTCTGCTCGGCCTCCGGCCCGCGGACGTCGAGCTCACGCCTTCGCCTCTGCTTCGCGCCGCCGAGGCTCTGGCCGGCCGCGGCGCCCGCGTGGTGCTTGTATTCGCGCCGTTGACCGGCGAGGTGTCGCCGGAGCCGCTCGAGCGCAGGGCGAGCGCGGATGAGCCCGACGCCGCACGCCAGCCCCCGGGCGAAACCCGGCGCCGCTCGCCGGTCTGGCAGCTCACGACGCGCCGGCTCGCACTGGCCGCCCGAGCCGAGGGCGTCACCGAGCCGGCGCCGGCGACGACCGCGCGATTGGAGCTCGGCTTGGCGGACCTCGGCCTGCCCGGCGAGCTGCTCCTGCACACCGACCTGACCTTCGCCTCCGAGTCGCTGGACGATCGCGCCCGGGTGATCTATCGCCGGAGCGGCGAGCCGGTGGTGATCGAGCGCACGCTCGGCAGCGGCAGCGTGGCCGTGGTCGCGGACGGCTTCCTGTTCGCGAACGAAGGCCTCTCCCGGGATCGCCAAACGGCGTTTCTCGCCTGGGCCCTGGGCGAAGGGAGACGCGTGGTCTTCGACGAGGGCCACCTCGGCGTCGAAGAGAGCTCGGGAGTGATGGTGCTCGCGCGCCGTTATCGCCTGCTGCCATTCCTCGCTGTGCTCGCGGTGCTCGCCGGCCTGTTCGTCTGGAGCGCCGCCTCGGGCCTGCTGCCGGCTCCGCCGCCGGCGCCGGCCGGAAGCCATCTCGTCGCCGGCGGCGACGCCGCCTCGGGTCTCGCCAAACTTCTGGCGCGTGGACTCGATCCACGGGAGCTCCTGCCGCTGTGCGCCGAGCGCTGGGCCGCGGATTGCGCTCGCGGCGAGAAGCAAGCGACAGCCAGAGTCCTCGAGCTCGCGAGCCAGGCCACAGATCCCGTCACTGGCTATCGCGCGATTCGCGAAGCCCTCGCTACCCTTCCGCTGCGCAAAGGAGACCATGCCCACTGACTCGTCGTTTCTGAAGGACGCCCTGGCGCGCGCGCGTGCCGAGGTAAGCAAGGTCGTGATCGGCCAGGAAGAGGCGCTGGAACAGGCGCTGATCGCGATCGTCACCGGTCAACATGCCCTGATCGAAGGTCCGCCCGGAGTCGGCAAGACGCTGCTGGTGAGGACTCTCGCCGCCGTGCTCGGGTGCGACTTCTCGCGCATCCAGTTCACCCCCGACCTCATGCCCGCGGACATCACCGGCACCAACGTCTTCGACCTCCAGCACAAGGGGTTCCGGCTCATCCGCGGGCCGGTCTTCACCTCCTTCCTGCTCGCCGACGAGATCAATCGCGCGCCCGCGAAAACGCAGTCCGCGCTCTTGCAGGCGATGCAGGAACGCACGGTGACGATCGATACCGAGACCCACCGGCTGTCGCCGTATTTCACCGTCTTCGCGACCCAGAATCCGATCGAGTACGAAGGCACCTACCCGCTGCCCGAGGCACAGAAGGATCGCTTCATGCTCAAGATCCAGATGCAGGCACCAGCGCGCGAAGAGGAGCTGGAGCTCGCCCGCCGCACGCTCGGCGAGGATGCGCCCGAGTCGGTGCTCGAGCGTGGCGCCGTGGAGCCCGCCATCCGGCCGGAGGCCATCGACGCCCTGCGCGCGGCCCTGCGGGAGATCGCCGTGCGCGACGACCTGCAGGCCTACGTCGTCGACATCGTGCGCCGCAGCCGGCAGGAGGACAGTGTCCTGGTCGGCGCCGGTCCGCGCGCCATGCAGGCGCTGCTGCTCGCGAGCCGCGCGTCGGCGGCGCTCGCCGGTCGCGATTTCGTCACTCCGGACGACGTGCGGGCCATGGCCGGACCGGTCCTCGAACACCGGCTGATCCTGCGGCCGGAATACGAGCTGGACGGCATGGGCGCCGCAGAGGTAGTGCGCCGCCTGCTCGAAGGAGTCGCCGTACCGCGCTGAGCGCCGGCCCCGAGCGTCCTCATGGTCCCGAGCTCCCGCCTACTGATCTGGGTTGCCGCCGCCTGCCTGCCGGCGGCGCTCCTGCTCGTTGCCGCTCCCGCGGCCGGAGCGCCGGTTGCACTCCTGTGGAGCGCGTTCGCTGCCGTTGCCGTCGCCGACGCCGCCCTCGCTCCGCGGCGACTGCGAAAGATCACCGTCGTCCTGCCGACGCTGGTCCGCCTGACGCACGATCTCGCCGGTGAGCTGGAGATGCGGATCGCGGGAGTGGGAGGCGCTCTCGATCTGCGGATCGCACCTGTCCTGCCAGTCGATCTCGAAGCTGTTTCCCCGGTGGCCGAAGTGCACCTGACGCGCGCTTCTCCTTCCGGCGCGTCCGGCGACGACAGCAGGGGCGTCGCTCCGGCCGCACGCGCGACGATCTCATGCACGCCGCGCAGACGGGGACTCTTTCGCATCGAAGCATGCCGCATCGAGTGCTCGTCACCCTTCGGCTTCTGGCGGGCGCGCCGCGAGGTCGCCGTCGACTGCGAAGTGCGGGCCTATCCCAATCTCCTCAGCGAGCGCCGCCACGTGCCCGCGCTCTTCCTCTACCGCGGGCGCGCCGGTGCTCATCGCCAGCAGCAAGTCGGAAAGGGTCGCGAGTTCGAGCGTCTGCGCGACTACCTCCCGGGCGACAGCTACGAAGATGTCGACTGGAAAGCGACGGCGCGCCGCGGCAAGCCGGTGACCAAGCTCTTCCAGGTCGAGCGGACGCAAGAGGTCTACGTCCTCGTCGATGCCTCGCGCCTCTCGGCCCGACCGAGCGGCGGCGCCGACGAAACGCCGGTGCCGGCGCTCGAGCGGATGATCCGCGCCGCCCTGGTCCTGGCCGTGGCGGCGGAGCGTCAGGGCGATCTCTTCGGCCTGGTGACTTTCGGCGATCGCGTCCACAGCTTTCTCCGCGCACGGGCCGGAGCGAGCCATTTTCAGGCCTGCCGGGAGGCGCTGTTCGCTCTTTCGCCGCAAAGCAGCTCGCCCGATTTCGTCGAGCTGGCGAGCTTCCTGCGCTCCCGTCTGCGGCGCCGGGCGCTGCTCGTCGTGCTGACCGATCTCGATGACCCGCTCCTCGCCGAGTCCTTCGAGCGCGCCGCGGAGCTGCTGCGCCGCCAGCACCTTCTGCTCGTCTGCGCCCTGCGGCCCGCCGACGTCGCGCCGATCTTCTCCCGCCCGGTCCAAAACAGCGGGGATCTCTATCGTGAGCTCGCCGGGCATCTGCGGTGGCAGGACCAGCGCGATCTCGGACGCGCGCTCGAACGCCGCGGCGTGAGTTACGCCGCCCTTCCGGCGGAGACGCTCAGCGCCGAAGTCGTCTCACGCTACGCGGCGATCAAGCAGAGGCAGCTCCTGTGATTCTCGACCTGGAACGCTTTCTCACCGCCGAGCGCCCGGGCTGGCTCGAGCTCGAGAAGCAGCTGGACATTCTGGAGAGCGATCCCCATCGCCGTCTCACCTTGCCCGAGCTGCGGCGCTTTCACTACCTCTATCAGCGCACTTCGGCGGATCTCGCCGAGGTGCAGAGCTTCACCTGCGAGCCCGAGCTGCGGCGCTATCTCGAAGCGCTGGTCTCGCGAGCGTTCGGCGAGTCCCACGAAGTGCGGAGCGTCGAACCGCGCCTCGCGCTGCGGCGCTTCTTTACGCTGGATTTTCCGCGCGCCTTTCGGCGGCACCTTCGGGCTTTCGCCCTGGCCGTGGCGGTGACCGCCGCGGGATGTCTGTTCGGAGGCCTGGCGATCGCCCTCGACACGGAGGCCAAGCAGGCGCTCATTCCGTTCGACCACCTCGCCGGGGATCCCGCCGATCGCGTCGCCGAAGAGGAGCGCGCGGACGAGGATCGCCTGAGCGGCCACAAGGCGAGCTTCTCGTCGATGTTGATGACCCACAATACGCGGGTGGCGATCTTCTGCCTCGCACTCGGTCTGACCTGGGGCCTGGGAACGCTGGTCCTGCTGTTTTACAACGGCGTCATCCTCGGGGCAATCGCGGTCGACTATGTCGCCGCCGGCCAGACTTCATTCCTCCTCGGCTGGTTGCTGCCGCACGGTGCGATCGAGATCCCCGCTTTTGTGCTCGCCGGCCAGGCCGGCCTGATTCTTGCCTCGGCCCTCCTCGGACGTGGAGATTCGAGCACCGTCGCCGTGCGGCTCAGGAACGCCCGGCCGGACCTCGTGCTGCTGATCAGCGGCGTGGCCGTGATGCTGATCTGGGCCGGCCTCGTGGAAGCCTTCCTCTCCCAGTACCACGAACCGGCTCTGCCCTACGCCTTCAAGATCGCCTTCGGCCTGAGCGAGATCGCTGCCCTGGCGTTGTATCTGCGCTACGCAGGTCTCGACAAGCATCCGCGATGAGAAGCGAGTCGCTCACCCTGCGGACTCCGGAGGGAATCGCCTTCACTCTCCCGCTCGCCGGCCCGGTGAGCCGGATGCTGGCCTGGGCCGTCGACGCGGCCTGCGTCGGCGCGGCGGGCAGTCTCATCGGCGGAGCCGCCGGCGCCTTTCGCTTCGTGGGAGCGGATACCGCCACCGCCATCGCCGCCGTCGCCTACTTCGTCCTCCAGATCGGCTACGGTATCGCCACCGAGTGGCTCTGGCGCGGCCAGACGGTGGGCAAGCGACTGTTGCGCCTGCGCGTGCTCGACCAGCACGGTCTGCGCCTTCGGCCCAGTCAGGTGGTCACGCGGAATCTCCTGCGCGCCGTCGACAGTCTTCCGCTCTGCTACCTCGTCGGCGGGGCAGCGATGCTCTGGTCGCGAAACGCTCAACGTTTGGGCGACTTCGCTGCGGGCACCGTGGTGGTCCGTGTCGAGCGCCTGCGGCAACCGGACCTGGATCAGATCCTGCGCGGCAAGTTCAACTCGCTGCGCGAACAGCCGCACCTCGAAGCGCGTCTGCGGCGCTTGATCCGTCCCGAGGAGGCATGGCTCGCGCTGCGCGCGCTGCTCCGCCGCGAGGAGCTCGCTCCCGCTGCCCGCGTGGCCCTGTTCGCTGAGCTCGCCGCTCACTTCCGCCTCCGCGTTCCGTATCCGCCCGAGACCGTCGACTCCCTGACCGATGAGCAGTACGTCCGCAACGTCGTCGACGTGCTCTTTCGGGCGCGGGCCGAATAGAGCCTCGCACCTTCCGCCTCGCTCCAGTTTCACGCCCTTCGCGGGGTTCGGGTCGCTCGTTTCCTGGCTCGGTTTCGAGGCTCCGCGCCGACACCGGCAACGAGAATTCGAGATCGCCGCTTCGCGTGCTGTGGCCGCTGCCGCGTCGATCTCGAATTCTCGTTGCCGGCGTCGGCGCTCGGCGGAGGAGAGCGCAGAAGTTGTCCGATTGCGGACGGCGGCGTCCGATCGCGGACGGAGTGGAGCGCTGCTCAAGCTCCCAAAGTGCTGATTCCATTCAGTCTTCGACTTGGCACGGAGCGTGGAGTACGGATCTGGCGTGGGCAGCGACATGGACCGTGAACTGACTCCTGATGAGCATCGCCGGCGCCGGCGCCGCACGGCGCTGCGCATCGGACTCGTCGCGGTGAGCGCTGCAATCGCCCTCCTGGCAGCAGCGAGGCTCTTGCGCCCGTCGGCGACGCGGTCGGAGCTGCGCTTCGCCACGGTCGAGCTCGGCACGCTGGTCGCCAGCATCCCGGCGCAGGGCCGCCTCGCGCCGGCATTCGAAGAACAGTTGCTCGCGCCGGTCGAAGGGCGCGTGGTGCGCGTGCTCAAGCGGCCGGGCGACACGATCCACCGCGACGAGGCCATTCTCGAGCTCGACCTCGCGGCAGCGCAGTCGGACCTCGCGCGGCTCGACGATCGCGTGGCGCGCGCCCGCCACCTCCAGCGCCAGCTCGAGCTCGACAGCGGGCGAGAGGTGGCCGAAATCGAGCGCCGTCTCGCCGAGGCCGAGCTCGACCTCGAGGCGGCCGGGGTGGTGCTGGCGCAGCGCACGCGCCTCGCGGCCGACGGCTTGATCTCGGAGGGCGAACGGCTCGCCGCCGAGGTCGTGCGCAAGAAGGCGGAGCTGGTCGTGGGCGAGCTCCGCGGTGCTGTCCTCGCGGTGCGCGCGGCGCGCGATGAACGGCTGGGCGGAGGCACCCTCGATCTCGCGATCGTCGAGAAGGAGCGCGTCGAGCTCTCCCGCAAGCTCACTGTCGCGACCACGCGTTCCGACCGCGAAGGCATCGTCACCTATGTGTTGGCGGACGAGGGCGCGCTGGTGCGTCCCGGAGATGTCGTGGCGCGCGTCGCCGACCTCGGTGCCTTTCGCCTCGAGGCGACGGCGGCGGAGTTGCACGCTCCGCGCCTGGCACCGGGTCTCGCCGTGAGCTTCGAGGCCGCGCCCGGAGAGCGCCTCTCGGGCCGCATCGCCCGCGTCGATCCGACGCTCGCCGAAGCCTCGGTGAAGTTCACCGCTCTCCTCGACCGGCCCGATCATCCGGCGCTGCGCAACGCTCTTCGCGTCGACGTCGATGTGGTGCTCGAGGAGCGTCCGGGCGTGCTCAAGGTGCAGCGCCCCGCCTTCGCCTCGGCGGGGGCGCGGCAGCAGATCTTCGTCCTCTCCGGCGCCCGCCTCGTGCGCAGGAGTGCCACCTTCGGCCTTGCCGGACGGAACGAGATCGAGATTCTCTCGGGGCTCGCCGAGGGCGACCGGATCGTTGTCTCCGACACTTCCTCCTTCGCGCACTTCGAACGCCTCGACCTCAACTAGCCCGCTTCGGGAGAATTCGATGATCGAACTCCAGCATGTCCGCAAGACCTATCAGACCGACCGTATCGAGACGCAGGCCTTGTCGGAAATCGACCTCACGATCCCCAAGGGCGAGTTCCTCTCGATCATGGGGCCCTCCGGTTCCGGCAAGTCGACGCTGCTTCACCTCATCGGTCTGCTCGACACGCCGACTGCCGGAGTCCTGCGCGTCGCCGGACATGATGCGAGTCGCGCCGGCGACACGGCGCTCGCACGGCTGCGCAACGCCCATATCGGCTTCGTCTTCCAGACTTTCCATCTCGTGCCCGACCTCGCGGTGGTCGACAACGTCGAGATCCCGCTGCTCTACCGCACCGGCAAGCGCAAGCTCTCGGCGAAGGAGCGCCGGGCGCAGGCGCTCGCGGCGCTCGACCGGGTCGGGCTCTCCTTCCGCGCCAGCCACTTTCCCAGCCAACTCTCCGGTGGACAGCAGCAGCGCGTGGCGATCGCCCGCGCCATCGTCGGTAGCCCGAGCCTGCTGCTGGCCGACGAGCCGACGGGAAACCTCGACAGCCGGATGGGCGACGAGATCGTAGGCATCCTCGAGGACCTGAACCGCAAAGACGGAACGACCATCGTCATGGTGACGCACGATCCGAGAATGGCGGAACGCACCGCGCGCATCGTGCGCCTGTTCGACGGCCGCCTGGTCAACTAGGAGAGGACAGCCACCATGTCACTCGGTCATCACCTCAGGCTCGCCTGGCGCATCTTGCTGCGCCGCAAAGGCTTCACTGCGGTCAGCCTGTTCACCATCTCGGCGACGCTGCTCGTCGTTTCGACCTCCGCCGCAATGCTCGACGAGGTCTTCGGACACCGGCCGCCGGAGAGCCGGCTCGATCGCGCGGTCGGTCTCCTCGCCATGGGGAGCTACGGCGAGCGCGGCGGGCACTCCGCGGGTCCCGGCTATGGCTTTCTCGACGGCCATATGCGGGATCTTCCCGGCGTAGCGGAGAAGACTTTTTTCACGGTTCCGAACCGCGCCGCCTCCTACGTCGACGGGGAGAAGGTGGCTCTCTTCGTCAAACGCACCGACGGCGACTTCTGGCGCGTCTTCGATCTGCGCTTCGTCGAAGGCTCCCCCTACGA
>JBDSRU010000325.1:0-4177 GCA_039929145.1 Thermoanaerobaculia bacterium | reverse complement strand
CGGCGTCGTGCGGCTCTCCCCGGCCATCGTCGAGCCGCTCATCGCGCTTTCGATCGCCTATGTCGCGATCGAGAACCTGGTGACGTCGGAGCTCAAGCCCTGGCGACCGCTCCTGGTCTTCGGTTTCGGTCTGCTGCATGGATTGGGTTTCGCTGGCGTTCTGATCGATCTCGGACTGCCGCGCGAGCGCTTCCTCACCGCGCTCCTCTCGTTCAACGCCGGGGTGGAGCTCGGTCAGTTGACAGTGATCGCCGGCGCCTTCCTCCTCGTCGGGGTCTGGTTCTCGCACCGGCCCTGGTATCGCCGGCGGATCGTCCTGCCGGCGTCGCTCGCCATCGCGGTCGTCGGCCTCTACTGGTTCGTCCAGCGCGTCTTCTTCCCGAGCTGAGCTCCCCAAGCGCTAGAGTAGGCCAAAGCGAGGGACAGCCGGAATGAAGAACGCGAGGATCGTGGTGCTCGGCATGGGCATGATGGGGCGGACCATCGCAGAAGGTGTGGTGCGCGCGGGACAGCCGAAGCGGAGCATCGCCGGCACCACGCGGACTCGCGCCTCCGCGACGCGCTTGACGAAAGAGCTGGGGATCGCCGTGGGCAGCGACAACGTTGCGGCGGTCGCCGACGCGGACATCGTCGTTTTCGCGCTCAAGCCGATGCAGGTGCTGGAGGTGGCGCAGGAGCTCGCCGCCGCAAGTGCGCTGCCGGCGCGCGCCCTGGTGGTTTCGATTGCCGCCGGCGTCACCACGACGCAGCTGGAGGAGATCCTGGGTGCACGGGCGGCGGTCGTCCGGGCCATGCCGAACACCCCCTGCAGCATCGGTTGCGGCACCACCGTGATCACTCCCGGCAAGCGTGCCAGCGAGGCGCACCTGGCGACCGCGCGGCGGATCTTCTCGCCGCTCGGGCGCGTTCTCGAGCTGCAGGAGAAGCACATGGACACGGCGACGGGGCTTTCGGCGTCCGGCCCGGCGTTCGTCTACGTCATCCTCGAGGCGCTCGCGGATGGCGGCGTGGCACGCGGGCTGCCGCGCCAGACAGCGATCGAGATGGCGGCGCAGATGGTCTACGGCGCGGCCTCGATGGTGCTCGTCACCGGCAGGCACCCGGCCGCCCTCAAGGACGACGTCACGACCCCGGCAGGTTGCACGATCGCTGGCATCCTGGCGCTCGAGGACGGACGGATTCGCAGCGTACTTTCGCGCGCTGTCGAGGTCGCGAGCGTCCGTGCCGGCGAGCTCGCGACGCGCAAGTAGACAGATCTCGCGCACAAAATCACAACTCGAAGGGGGACGGGATGAAGAAAATTCTGGGGGCAGGACTGGCGGGTGGAATCGTGGTCTTTCTGTGGGGCTTCGTCTCCCACATGCTGCTGCCCATAGGAGAGATGGGCTTGCGTCAGATGCCGGTGAACTCACCGCTGCTCGAGGCGATGAAGCAGAGCCTCCCGGAAGAGGGGCTGTACGCCTTTCCCGGCAAGGAGGTCGGCCGCAAGCAGACCGAGGCCGAGGACGCGGTCTGGACGAGCAAGTACAAGATGGGGCCGACCGGTCTGCTGCTCTATCACCCGGACGGGACCGAGCCGATCTCGCCCAAGCGCCTGGGGCTGCAACTGGCGACCGACATCTTCGGAGCGCTGCTGCTCGCCTACCTGCTGGTGGCGATCGCCGGCTCCACCGGCGCCCAGGTTCCGCTCTCGAAGATGCTCCGCATCTCGGCCGTGGCGGGACTCTTCAGCTGGGCTTCGATCGAGATCGCCTACTGGAACTGGTACGGCTTTCCGTGCGGCTTCGTGCTCGCCGAGCTCATCGACCAGCTCGTCGGCTGGACGCTCGCGGGGCTGGTCATGGCCCTGCTTTGGCGGCGCTCCGAGCGCCGCGCCATCCGGCAGGCCGAGCGCGTCTGGGAGAGCTGAAACCGAAAGGCGAGCCGGCCGGCCCGCTCCCTGTGCAGCTCGGGCTCAGCCGTTGTGGCGCGCGAACTCCGCCATGAACGCGACGAGGGCGTCGACGCCGGCCTCGGGGAAGGCGTTGTAGATCGAGGCGCGGATACCGCCCACCGAGCGGTGACCCTTGAGACCGTCGAGGCCCGCGGCGGTCGACTCGGTGACGAACTTCTTCTCGAGCTCTTCCGAAGGCAGGCGGTAGGTCACGTTCATCCACGACCGGCTGTCCGGCTGGGCGTGGCCGCGGTAGTAGCCGCCGCTGTTGTCGATCGCGGCGTAGAGCTTCGCAGCCTTGCGGCGGTTGCGTGCCTCGACCGCGGCGAGGCCGCCCTCGGCGAGCAGGTGCTTGAGCACCAGGTGCAGGATGTAGATCCCGAAGACCGGCGGCGTGTTGTAGAGCGAGCGCTCCTTGGCGTGCGTCGCGTAGTTGAGGTAGACCGGCGTCCCCGGGGCAGCCTTTCCGAGCAGGTCCTCACGCACCACGACCAGCGTCAGGCCGGCGATCGAGAGATTCTTTTGCGCGCCGCCGTAGATCATCCCGTAGCTCGCGACGTCGACCGGCCGGCAGAAGATGTCCGACGAGGCGTCGTTGATCAGCGGCACTCCCTCGGGAACTTCCGGGAGGTGATGCCACTGCGTCCCGTAGATGGTGTTGTTCGAGGTCATGTGGACGTAAGCCGGTGACTCGCTGTAGCGAATCTCGCTCTGCGCCGGGATGCGGTCGTGGTTCGTCGCCTTGGAGCTGCCGGCGATGTGCACGCCGCCGAGCTTCTTCGCGTCGGCAATCGCCTTCTCCGACCAGACGCCGGTTTCGATGTAGTCGGCGGTTCGCCCGGCGGGCAGGAGGTTCATCGCCAGCATGGCGAACTGCAGGGTCGCTCCGCCCTGCAGGAAGAGCACCTGGTAGCCGTCGGGAACGCCCGCGAGCGTGCGCAGGTTGGCCTCGGCGCCGAAGCAGATCTCTTCGAACGGTTTCGAGCGGTGGCTGATCTCGAGAATCGACATCCCGACTCCGGGCAGCGCCACGAGGTGCTCGCGGGCCTCCTCGAGAACCGGCAGGGGCAGCACCGCCGGTCCGGCGGAGAAGTTGAAGATGCGGGGCACGGTCGTCATGGACGGAATCTCCGGTGAATCCAGCGTAGGGGCGAATTCTATCAACGCGAGGAAAGCGCCTGCGCGAGCGCGTCGGCGAGTGGACGCGCGAGTCGAGCGATCTTGCGGGGGCCGACCCGCGAGGGCGTGAACGGCCGCCAGGGTGCCCCCATCAGGTCGCGGCGGAATTCGGCGCAGAGGACCTGTCCGGGGTGGCTCGACGCGTAGCGGAAACCCATTGTCGCGGGATGGAGGCGATAGCTGGTGTTCTCGCCGGCCGTGAGGCCGAGCGCCGAGTAGGTCGCGCGCAGCTCGGACACCAGTCCGGGCGGCGAGAGATCGTGCCCGTCGACATCCTGGGTGATGAAATCGACACCGGGCCGCTGGCTCCACCGGGAATAGACGGCGTGCCGGTAGGCGTCCCGAAGCGCCGTGACGATGTCTGCGTCCACGGAGACCTCGACCGACCGCGGTGAATAGCTGTGCAAGGCCACCGCGAGCCCGCCCTCAACTGCGGCACCGCTTGCCGGGCCGCAGACTTGACCGTAAAGCCCCGCGACCGTGGCGCGGTATTGCTGGTAAAGGGACAGCAGAAGTTGCTGGTCCGCTTCCGCGGTGATGTAGGGCGGGAGGCCCGGAGTCATCCCAGGCTCCGCCGCCGCGTCACCGATCGCGCGATTGAAATCGATGAAGGTGCGCGGCACGAGCGCTCGCACGATCACGACCCCCATTGTGTGCGCCTTTCGCGCCGCGCCGGTCAACCGCGCCGCGATCTCGAACGCCATCTCCGGCACGCCAAAATCCGTATTGACGTGAAAAAACTCTTCGAGATTCAGCGGCAGCGCGCTCCCCAGCTGGGCAGCGACTGAATCGTAGTGCGATCTTTCCGTGGCTCCATGAGGCAGCTCGATCAGCAAGTTTGCCGGCGCGCCCGCGGGGCCGAAGCGGTGGATTTCGCAGACGCCAGGGAGGGACTCCGCGCTCATCAGGTTGGGACTCGTCATGGGCGCTTTGGATCATAGCCTTGGCGCCGCAACTGTTTCCCGCGAGCCACGTGCTCGGGGTCCTGTCTCGGCCCCTATCCCACAAGGTCCTCGCGCTGAAGAAGCGCGCTCCGGTCCTTGTGGGTGACACGCGAAGCGTGGC
>JBDSRU010000324.1:0-3281 GCA_039929145.1 Thermoanaerobaculia bacterium | reverse complement strand
GGGTGGAGATCGTCGCCGCCGACTTCTGCCTGCCGATGCTGGCCCTCGCGGCGCCCAAGTTCGCAGCCGCCGGCCGGGACACGCAGCCGGTGCCGTCGACGCTGAACGCCGACGCGCTCTCCCTGCCGTTCCCAGACTCGAGTTTCGCGGCTGCGACGGTCTCCTTCGGGCTGCGCAACGTCGCCGACCTCGATCGCGCCCTGAGCGAGCTCGCGCGGGTGCTCGAGCCCGGCGGCGAGCTCGGCGTGCTCGAGTTCACCGTGCCGCTCTGGCAACCGCTTCGCGGCGTCTATCTCTTTTACTTCCAACACCTTCTCCCCAAGGTAGGCAGCCTGCTCTCGAAGGATCCGACGGCCTACACCTATTTGCCGAGCTCGGTGCTCTCTTTTCCGCAACGCGCCGAGTTCACCGCCCGGATGGAGGCCGCCGGCTTCGAGGCGGCGACCTCGACCGGTCTCTCCGGAGGCATCCTCGCGCTCTATCGCGGCAGAAAGAAGAAGGCATGACCCAGCTCCTGGAAGCCAAGGCTGTAGCCGCCCAGATTCGCGCCGAAGTCGCCGCCGGAGCGCGGGAGATCGAGGTCCGCGCCGGCCGTCCGCCGGGGCTCGCCGTGGTGCTGGTCGGAGACGATCCGGCGTCTGGCGTCTACGTCGCCTCGAAGACGCGGGCCTGTGCCGAGGCGGGCCTGGCGAGCTTCGGCCACCTGCTGCCCGCCAGCACCCCGGCGGCCGAGCTCTTCGCGCTCCTCGACCAGCTCAACGCCGACCCCAGGGTCGACGGCATCCTGGTCCAGATGCCACTGCCTGCCGGGCTGCCGTCGCGCGCGATCCTCGATCGCGTCGACCCCGAGAAGGACGTCGACGGCTTCCACCCGGTGAATGTGGGCCGTCTCTGGCTCGACCAGCCGGGTTTCGTTCCCTGCACCCCCGCGGGGATCATCGAGTCGCTGCGGCGGCACGGAATTGCTCTCGCCGGCAGGAACGCGGTCATCGTCGGCCGGAGCTCGATCGTCGGCAAGCCGATGGCCGCGCTCCTGCTGCGCGAGAACTGCACGGTGACGATCGCCCACTCGAAGTCGCGCGACCTGGCCGCGATCTGCCGCGGCGCCGATCTCCTCGTCGCCGCGGTCGGCTCCCCGGGGATGATCACCGCCGACCACGTCCGGGAGGGCGCCGTCGTCGTCGACGTCGGCATCAACCGGGTGCAGGACGTCGAGCTCGCCAAGCGTCTGGTCGGCGACGACGCCAAGCGCCTCGCCACTCTCGCCGAGAAGGGCTACGCGCTGGTCGGCGACGTCGACTTCCCGGCGGTGGCAGCCAAGACCTCGGCGATCACGCCGGTGCCGGGCGGCGTCGGTCCGCTCACCGTCGCGA
The DNA here is from genome assembly GCA_039929145.1 of Thermoanaerobaculia bacterium. Classification (GTDB taxonomy): domain Bacteria; phylum Acidobacteriota; class Thermoanaerobaculia; order Multivoradales; family JAGPDF01; genus JAGPDF01. The sequence goes on along the minus strand of JBDSRU010000324.1, from coordinate 1,908 downwards.
TGTTGCTCGCCAACACTTTGACCTCCGCCCGCCGGCGGTTCGGCATCGAAGCGCCGATGGCAAACGCCTCGATCTGACGCCTCCCCCCTACCCCCCACCGACATGCCGCCTTTTCGAATCGGGCTGACCGGCGGACTCGCCAGCGGCAAATCCACTGTCGCGAGGCTTCTCGCCGAAGAGGGTTTCGAGGTTGTCGACGCCGACCAGATCGTCGCCGAGCTCTACGCTCCTGGCCAGCCCGGTTCCCGGGCCGTGGCCGCAATCTTCGGCGCGAAATACCTCAGTAAAGGGGGTGGCGTGGACAAGCGGCGGCTCGCCGGACTCATCTTCGAGAATGCCGAATCACGCGCAGCTCTCGAGGCCGCGATCCACCCCCTTGTTCGAGCTTTTTTTTCGCGTCTCGCGAGCACCGCGGAGGCGCCGATCGTTCTCGAGGCGACGAGGCTCGTCGAGGCCGGCTACTCCCCCGATTTCGATCTCATCGTGAAGGTCGAGGCCGCGCCGGAGGTGAGGCTCGAGAGAGCGATAGCTCGCGGCCTGAGTCGCGAAGAAGCCTTGAAGCGGCTTGCCGCTCAGGGTGATGGAGCCGTCCGGCGAAAAGCTGCACACAAGGTGGTCGTGAACGACGGATCGCTCGAGGAGCTGGCGATGCAAGTCGATGCGCTGGTGAAGGAGATTCGCGAGCGAGCATCCTGATGGCATCGTCCGACCGCTCGGGCAGCCGTTCGGAAGCGCCGCTTGCGCCTTCGGCGCGGGTGCCGGGTCCCGGCTTCCGGCGCGAGCTCGGGCTCTGGGACACGACGGTCATCGTCGCCGGGGCGATCATCGGCATCGGTATCTTCGTCAATCCTTCGAACGTCGCGCGCATTCTGCCGGCTCCCGAGTGGATGCTGCTGGTCTGGCTCGCGGGCGGGGCGCTGGCGATGATCGGCGGCTTCATCTACGCCGAGCTCGGCTCGCGGCTGCCGGTGGTCGGCGGGCAATACATCTACCTGTCGCGCGCCTGGGGTCCGTTCGCCGGCTTCCTCTACGGCTTCGCGCTGCTCTTCGTCATCAACACCGGCGGGATCGCGGCGGTGGCGAGCGCGCTCGCGGGCTACGTCGATGGCACCTTCGTGCACCTCGGCAACGCCGGGAAGCTCGCCCTTGCGGCGGCGGTGATCGTCGGACTCACCGAGATCAACGTTCGCGGCGTCCGGCCGGGCAAGCGAACCAACAACGGGCTCATGCTGCTCAAGCTCGGTGGCATCGCGGCGATCGCCGTGCTCATGCTGGTGAAGCAGCCCGCGGCGGCGGCGGTCTACCACCTGCCCTCCACCGCCGGCGTCACGCTCTCCGCTTTCTTTGCCGCCCTGGTGCCGGTGCTCTTCGCCTACGGCGGCTGGCAGAACTGCGGCAGTCTCGCGGCCGAGATCAAGGACGCCGGCAAGACCCTCGCCCGGGCCAACATCCTCGGCGTCGCGCTGGTGGTGGTGGTCTACGTCGGACTCAACTGGGTCTACCTGCGCGTCCTGCCCCCGGCCGAAGTCGCGGCCTCGACCGCGCTCGCCGCCGATGTCGCCCGGGCGCTCGCCGGCGAGCTCGGCGCCCGCTTCGTCGCTGCGCTCACCGTCGTCTCCTGTCTCGGCTTCCTCGCCGTCATCACCATGACCGGCCCGCGGCTCTACTACGCGATGGCCGAAGACGGCCTCTTCCTGCGCCGCGCCGCGCAGCTCCACCCGCGCTTCGGCACACCGAGCTTCACCCTCCGCCTGCAGGCCGCCGTGGCGCTCGTGCTGCTCTTCTCGCAGACCTACGATCAGCTGCTGTCGTACGTGGTGTTCTGCGATTGGCTGTTCTTCGGACTCACCGCCGCCGGAATCTTCCTGCTGCGGAAGTCTGCCCACGCTGGAGGCGCAAGCGGCGACG
>JBDSRU010000323.1:0-12381 GCA_039929145.1 Thermoanaerobaculia bacterium | reverse complement strand
TTCGACTATGACTTCGCCTCGGTGAAGTCCGGGGAAGCGTTCGCCGCGACGTCGATCGCCGTCGCGACCGACGCCACGGGCCGAGCGCTCTTCACCGTCGTGGCACGCCGCCTCGATCCGAACGGCGAGCTCGAGCTGACTCTCGAGATCGTCGGCGGTGCGCGCAGCAGCTGGATCCCGGCGGGTGAAGTCGGGCAGCAGGTCCGGCTCGAGTGGACCCTGGCCGACGGAAACAACGTCGGACACGTCGCGGTCTCGCTCGACGGACGACTTGCCCTCTGGGTCGAGGGCTACGCAGCCAACGGTTCGCCGGCCGGAGTGACTCTGCTCCGCGCTCCGGCTCCTGCCGCTCCGTAGTCGAGGGGAAAGCGGCGCTCCTGGCGCCGCGCTTCGAACAAGAAAGGGCCAGCCGCGATCGCGACTGGCCCTTTTGTTTGCCGTGAAGGATGAGCGGGCGCTATTCGCGGGCGATCAGAAAGAGCAGCAGCGGCAGCGCGATACCGGCGGCCATCAGGAGCGCGACGCGACCCTTCGCCGGTTCGAGCCGGAAGGCCATCATCAGCCCGATCGCGGAGGTCGTCACGAGGCTCGCGGCGACGAGCCAGAGGAGGCCCCTGAACGCCCACTTCGCCGGGCCCTCGAGATGCTCGCCCATGTGCAGATCGGAGGCGAACTTCACCGCCGCCGGTGGCGTGTAGGTCCCGTCCTTCTTCGTCTTGTGGTAGTTCAGCAGCTGCCACGAGCCCGACACCGCAAAGAGGATCAGCATCGGGGCGCAGAAGGCGCCGAGGTAACGGTGGATCCGCAACCAGCGTTTCATCGAGAGATCTCCTTCTGGAGGAACCGGAAGGGGCCCACAGGCCCCCAGGGCCCGCGGGAAACCCCGGACGTAAGGGCGGAGTCTAGCCCAGGCACCCGGGAGGCTTCCGCTCCTAGCTTCGCCCATCCGGCCCGGAGCGATGGCGCGCGGACTCCCTCCGGCGAGCGAACTCCTCCAGCCGTTCAGCGAGCCGGGCCTCGAAGCCGAGACCCTTGGGACGGTAGAAGGTCGTCCCTGCGAGGCTCTCCGGCAGACATTCGAGACCGGCCACTCCCTGCTCGGAATCCGGGGCGTATTCGTACTCACGGCCGTATCCCAACTCCTTCATCATCCGGGTCGGCGCGTTGCGCAGGGCGAGCGGCACAGGATCCGCCGGGCGTTCCGCGATGGTCTTCTTGACCTCGCCATAGGCGCGATAGACCGCGACGCTCTTCGGCGCCAGCGCGAGATAGATCGTCACCTGGGCGAGAGCGACTTCACCCTCCGGCGAGCCCAGGCGCTCATACGACTGCCACCCGGCGAGCGCCTGCGGCAGCGCCTGCGGGTCGGCAAGGCCGATGTCCTCGCTGGCGAAACGCACCAGTCGGCGCGCCAGATAGTTGGGATCTTCCCCCGCCTCCAGCATGCGGCCGAGCCAATAGAGTGCGGCGTCGGGATCGCTTTCGCGCAGCGATTTGTGCAGCGCCGAGATGAGATTGAAGTGCTCCTCACCGCTCTTGTCGTAGAGCAGCACCTTGCGCTGCGCGAGCTTCGCGACGCCTGAAGCCGTCACTTCGTCGAGCCCGGCCGCGCCGGCCTCGGAGACCGCGAGCTCGAGCAGGCCCAGCGCCCGGCGGCCGTCGCCGTTGGCGAGCTGGGCGATTGCGCCCAGGGCCGCCTTGGAGATCTCGACTCCGGCCTCCCCGAGGCCGCGCCCGGGCAGGGAAAGGGCCCGGCGCAGGAGAATGGTCAGCTCCTCCGGAGCGAGTGCCCAGAGCATCACCACTTTGCAACGCGACAGCAGCGCCGCGTTGAGCTCGAAGGAGGGATTTTCGGTCGTCGCACCGATCAGCACGATGTCGCCACGTTCGACGTAGGGCAGAAAGGCGTCCTGCTGCGCGCGGTTGAAGCGGTGGATCTCGTCGACGAAGAGGATCGTCCGCCGGCCGGTCGCGCTGCGCATCTTCACCGCGTCGGCCATGACCTCCTTGATCTCCTTGATCCCGGAGGTGACCGCCGAGAACGGCACGAAACGGCTCTTCGTCGACTCGGCGATGAGCCTGGCGAGGGTCGTCTTGCCGCAGCCCGGCGGGCCCCAGAAGATGAGCGAAGGCACGCGGTCGTCGGCGATCGCCCGGCGCAGGAAACCGCCCGGGCCCAGGATCTCCGCGTGTCCGGCGACTTCATCGAGGGTGTGCGGCCGCATGCGCTCCGCGAGCGGCGCGCCGGCATCCCAGGCGGACGCGGGCTCCGCCGTTCCGGGCTCGTCGAAGAGGGAATCGCTCACGACAGGGATTCTTGCACTCGCCGCCCGCCACCGTCGCGGGAGAGCGGCCGCCGCGTCAGGCGGCCTCGATCGCCCGCACGATGGCGTCGGTGAACTCGGTGGTCGTGGCGGTACCGCCGATATCCCGCGTGCGCACGGAGCTCTGCGAGAGCACCTCATGCACAGCGACGTCGATGCGATTCGCCGCCTCGCTCTCCGACAGGTGGCGCAGCATCATCACCGCGCTCTGGATGAGCGCCAGGGGATTCGCGAGATTCATGCCGGCGATGTCGGGCGCGCTGCCGTGGACGGCCTCGAACATCGCCCCCTTCTCGCCGAAATTGGCCCCTGGCACGACGCCGAGGCCACCTACCAGCCCGGCGCAGAGATCGGAGACGATGTCGCCGTAGAGGTTCTCGAGGAGCAAAATGTCGAACTGCTCGGGGCGCGTCACCAGCTGCATGCAGGTGTTGTCGACGATGCGGTCGTCGGCGGTGATCTCCGGGTACTCCACCGCTACTTTGCGGAAGCAGTCGAGGAAGAGGCCATCGGAGAGCTTCATGATGTTCGCCTTGTGCACCGCGGTCACCCGCTTGCGGCCGTTCGCCCGTGCATGCTCGAAGGCGAAGCGGGCGATTCGCGTCGAAGCGCGCTCAGTGATGATCTTGATGCTCTCGACGACTCCGGGAACGACGGTGTGCTCGAGGCCGCTGTAGAGGTCCTCGGTATTCTCGCGCACCACGATGAGATCGACCCCTTCGTAGCGGCTCTTGACCGCCGGCATGTTCTTGGCCGGGCGGAGGTTCGCGTAGAGATCGAGCACTTTTCGCAGCTGGACATTGATCGAAGCGAAACCGGTGCCGACCGGCGTGGTGACCGGCCCCTTGAGGCCGACGCCATTGCGCAGCAGGGAGTCCAGGACCTCCTGCGGCAACGGATTACCGAACTTCTCCAGCGCGGCTGCGCCGGCCAGGTGCGGCTCCCATTCGTACTGCACGCCTGAGGCCGCGATCACGCGCAGAGTCGCGGCGCTGACCTCGGGGCCGATGCCGTCGCCGGCGAGTAAAGTGATGGTCTTCATGTGTCCTCCGATGGTGATTCTATCGGAGGGAGGCTGGCGGGTATTTCGCGCGGCAACTGCCCGCGGAGAATGAAGGAAGGTGTGTTCAGCGCCCCCGGTCGAGCTCGGCCAGCTTCGCCACGACGTCGCGGTAGTTCGAATTGACGCCGTAGATCTCGACGAAGGTCTTGCGGGCCTTCTCGAGGTCGCCCTGGAACATGTAGACGTTGCCCAGGTCGTAGAGAATGCCCTGGAAGGCCTCCTCCGGCAGGTGCGGTATCTCCAGCCCACGCTGGTACCACTTGATCGCGAGCTCGGGAAGGCCCTTCTCGAGGAAGCAGCCGCCCAGCAGCGAGGCGCAGTCGATCAGATAACGCGGCTCCTTGGAGGCGAGCTGGAACTCTCCGATCGCCTCGTCGAGAAGTCCCATCTCGCGATAGGCGATGCCGAGGTTGTAATGCGTGTCGTAGTCCTCGGACGAGAGACTCTCCGCGACGCCGCGCTTGAAGCCCTCGACGATCTCCTCGAGCGACTGCTCCTGCGGCGTCGGCATGAGATCCCGGCCGGTCAGCAGGTCTTCCTTCGAGAGCTCGGATTCGAGCTCCGCCGCGAGATCGAAGAATCCCTCTTCGTCGTCGAACAGCTTCTCGCCTTCGGTGGCCCCCGGAGTCGCCGGGGAGGCGACCGCCTGATCGAGCCAGGAGAGGCTCTCGTCGGCGGCGAGGCGCTCGGGAGTCACCGCAGACTTCGATTCGGCGACCGGCTGGTCCCTGGGCGCGGCCGGGGCCGCCGGCGACAAGAAAGGGGCCTTCGCCGGTACGCCCGATTTCGGCGGACGCAGGATCGGAATGACGATCTCGGGCAGCTCGTCGTCGAGCGGCCCCGCCTCGTTCAGCGCGGCGTGCCAGGGCTCGGACGAGAGCTCGCTCGCGGCAGGCGCGCTCGGCGGCGCGGGCGCGCGCGCGGCGGGCGGAGGATCAGCGCGCGGCACGGCAGGAGTCGGTTCCAGCAGAAACGGCGCGGCGACGACAGGAGTCGGGGCGGGCGGACGCGCCGCCGCCGGCTTCACCGCGGACTTTGTGCTCGCGGCCGACCTGCCGGCCAGATCGTCAAGCAGGGCGGTGATCTTGTCCTTCTTCTTCGGCGTCGGCGCCGGCAGCCCGACGACCTCTTCGCCCTCGACGCGGAAACCGGCCTTGATCAGGCGGTTCCTCACCTGGTGCCAGACGCTTTCGTCCTTGCCTTCCTCGGCCAGGCGCTTGAGCTGGTTGGCCCGGGCCAACGCCTTCTCGTACTTGCCCTCGTCGATCCAGAGCGAAACCAGCAGGCCGTTGGCCCCGACGTGACGGGGGTTGATCTGGAGAAGCTCGCGCACCCGGTCGTGCGCCTTTTCGCGCAGGCCGTACTTGCGGAAGACTTCGGCCTCCGCCAGCAGATCGTCCTGACGCCGGGCACCGGAGACCTGGGTCGGCAGAACCTCGTAGGAGGTGCGCTCGAGCTCCTCGAGATTGAGCTCCGGAGCGGCCATCCGCGGCGCTGCGACCTCGGGGATGTCGAGCTTCGGCTCGGGCTCGAAGTTCCAGTCGATCTCGTAGACCTCTTCCGACTCCGCAGCGCCGGCGGCGAGCAGTGAATCGGCGCCAGCCGACGAGGTCGGAAGGGGCGCCGGTACTTTCGGTGCGAACGTCGTCGGGGGCGGGGCGATTGGCTGAACGGTCGGCTGGACGGTCGGCGGCGCGGGCGGCTCCGGGGCGGCTGTCGCAGGCAGGGCGAAATCATCGAACGCCGGAGCGACAGGCGAAGCCCCGCTCGGCACCGCTTCGAGCTCCTGGAGCCCTTCGATATCGAGATCGAATTCGACCTCGCCGTCCTCACCGGCATCGAACCAGGGCGATTCTGGCGACCGCCGCAGCATGTCGTCGGTCGGACTCACCTGCGTCGATGGTGCGTCGAGGTCCTCGGGCAGCTCGAGGACGAAGTCGACCTCGCCCTCATCGACCGCCTTGAGCAGCGGCGGCACGACCAGAGGCGGTCGATGAGGCTCACTCGCCGGAGTCGCCGGCGCGGCCCTCACGACCTGGAAGCTCGAGGTCTCGAGCAGGTTCGAGTCGAGATCGAGGACATCTCTCGGCTCGGTGCCGCTGCGCGTCACATCCGAAACCTTGAGCGGCACGGTCGGGGCGCGAAGCTCCTCCACCGCGGGCGCAGGCGACGAACGATGCAGTCCCGCGATGCGGGCGATCTTCTCCGCCTGCGGATTGCGCTCCACGGCGAGGGCCAGCAGGCGGGCCGCAGCGCCGACGTGACCCGCGTCCTTCAGACCGAGTACGGCGTCGGTGATGAAGGCGATGTCACCGGGTTCGGCCTCGATCGCCTTGGCGTAGACCTGCGTCGCCTCCTCGACCTTGTTGTGGCGCAGCATCAGATCTGCGATCAGGCGGTACTCCGCGAGCGCCTTGTCGGTCAGCTTCTGGCTGTGGAAGAGCTCCGCGAGCTTGACGTGCGGCGCCGGATCGTCGGGGATCAGGATCGCCATCTTCTGCAGCACGCCGATCGCCGACGCCGAGTTGGCGTGCTTCTGGTAGTAGTCGACCAGCACCTGATACTGGGTGCGCGCTTCCGGTATCAGGCCCTGCTTGTGGTAGAGCTCCGCCAGACGCTCGTAGACCGTGAGGCGCGTCGGGTCGAGCTTGATGATCTTCTTGTAGATCGCGATCGCCTTGACGAAGAACCCGTCGTCCGTATAGCGGTCGGCGATCTGCGAGAACAGCCGCACCGCCTCGTCGATGCGATCGATGCGCGCGTAGAGGTCGCCCAGACGATTGAGCGTCGAGGCATCGTTCGGATTCTCTGCGAGGAGCTTGCGATACTCCTTGATCGCGGCCTCGATCTTGCCGCGCGAGACGAGCTTCTCCGCCGAAGCGATGACCTGGGGCCGATCGATCGCCATCAGGCAGCCCTTTCGACTTGCCGCGGAAGAACCGAACGGAACGTCAACCGGTGGAGCGGAGTCGGACCGTACCTCGCGAGCGCCGCGAGATGGTCCGGCGCACCGTACCCCTTGTGCCGCGCGAAGCCGTATTCGGGGTAGTCGATGTCGAGCTCGACCAGCATCCGGTCGCGCTCCGTCTTGGCGACGATCGAGGCGCAGGCGACGGCGTAGCTCCAGGCATCGGCCTTGACGAGCGCGATACAGGCAGGAGCGGTGTGCGCCGGCCCGGAAGGCTCGAGGTCCTGCAGGGTCACGGCGTCGACGACCACTGCGTCCGGACGAACTGCGAGCAGGCCGACGGCCTGGCACATGGCGAGCCGGGTGGCGGCGAGAATGTTGATGCGATCGATGACTTCGGCGGAGACTGCCACGACGGCGACGGCGAGGGCGGTTTCACGAATGACCGCCGCGAGCTCCGTGCGAGCTGCCGGGCTCAGCCGTTTCGAGTCGTCGGCCCCGGGAACGAGCCGCTCGGGATCCGGGATGACCGCGGCCGCCACCACCGGCCCCGCGAGACATCCTCGGCCGGCTTCGTCAACGCCTGCGACCCTGGCGAACCCCGACTGCTGGAGGCGAACTTCGAGCCCCCTCATCAGTCCAAGCCGGTAGATTTCGCAGCAGAGTTCGAGCGTCGTCGTCACTCCGAATATCCCGCCACCGGCCCGCGCACTCGAGCGCCGCGGGCTCTTGGATCAGCCGCGCGCCGGAGACGGTGCCTCGTCGCGACGCTCTTCGATTCGCGCAGCCTTACCGCGCAACCCGCGCAGATAGAACAGCTTCGATCGCCGAACCTTGCCGCGGCGCAGAACCTCGATGCGATCCACGACCGGGGCATGAAGGGGAAAGATCCGCTCGACGCCGGTGGCGCCGGAAATCTTGCGCACCGTGAACATCTCGCGGGTGCCGCTGCCCTTGCGGGCGATCACGACTCCCTGAAACGCCTGCAGCCGCTCCTTGTCGCCTTCCTTCACCCGGACCTGCACGCGCACGGTGTCTCCCGCGCGGAACTCCGGAACATCCTGGCGCAGGTAGCTGCGCTCGACATCGATCAAAGTGTGCATACGTTTCCTCTTCCTGTTTCCTGTCCCGCCGGAGACCGTCCAGATGGCTTCCGAGTCGGTAATTATCTAAGTTTTCCGCGTTTAGGGCAACCCGGCGGGGGGCTTTGCGGTCCGCAGGCGCACGAGCTCCCGGCTCTGGGCCGGGGTCAGGGGGGCGTCCGGCAGAAGATCGGGCCGTTTCTCGACGGTCGAGCGCAGCGCTTCGAGCTCCCGCCAGCGCTCGATCGCGGCATGGTCGCCCGACAGCAGGACCTCCGGAACTGCCATCCCTTCGACCTGGGCCGGTCGCGTGTAATGCGGAAAATCGAGCAGACCGGCGCGAAAACTGTCGCGCTCGACCGAATCGGTTCGCTGCACGACTCCGGGAACCTGGCGCGAGACGGCTTCGATGATCAGCATCGCCGGCAGCTCCCCTCCGGAGACCACGAAGTCTCCCACCGAGATCTCCTCATCCACGACCGCTTGTCGCACGCGCTCGTCAATCCCCTCATAGCGGCCACACAGCAGCAGGAGGTCCCCCCTGGATGCGAGCTCGCGAACCTTGGCCTCGTCGAGCCGGCGACCCTGCGGCGAAAGCAGGACCCGCCAGGGGCTGGCACCTGCAGCGAGCCCCCGTACCGCGGCGAGCCAGGGCGGCGCCGTCATCACCATGCCGCCGCCGCCGCCGAACGGCTCGTCATCGACCGACCGGTGGCGATCGGCGCTCCACTCGCGGAGGTCGTGCACCGTCACGGCGAGATGGCCCCGTTCACGGGCCCGTCCGAGGAGAGCGGTCTCGAGAAAGGGCCCGAAGAGCTCGGGAAAAATCGTCAGGACCTGTATGCGCACGTCGCCAGCAGCCCTTCCGGAAGACGCAGGTCGATGCGTCGCGTCTCGCGGTCGACCCCGAGCAGGAAGGCCTCGACGAACGGCAGCACGGCGCGCACGCCATCCCTCTCGACTTCGAGCAGCGTGCCGCCGCCGTCTTCGTGGACATCAACGACGGTGCCGATCTCGACGCTCCCTCCAGCCTCGGAGTGGCGCTCGTCGAAGCATCGACAACCGATGAGCTCGAAGATGTAGTAGGAGCCTGCGGGAGCTTCAGGGACCGAAGCGAGCGGCACCCAGAGCTCGAGGCCTCGCAGGCTCTCGGCGGCCTCGCGGTCTTCGACGCCGGCGAAGGCGATCCGCAGGCCGCCCTTGTGCGGAGTCGCGCGTTCCACGCGCAGCAGTCGCTCCCGCCGCGCGATGGCCGGCCGGCCGCCGGGCCGCGACGCGACTGCAGGGGCGCTCGCCTGAAACTCGACGCCCGGAGTGAAACGGCGGTCGTTGTCGCTCCAGAGAGCGACCGTGACCTCGCCTTTGATGCCGTGGGGACGCAGAATCGTCGCGACCAGGACCGTTTCCGGGAGGCCGGCGGTGCTGCCCTCAGTCGTCGAGAACTTCGACCTCATACGACTGCCCTTCCCGCTCGCCGCGGATATCCGTCAGGACACGCAGCGCCTCGATGGTGCGGCCGCGTCGGCCGATGATCTTGCCGCGGTCTTCGCTCTGCACGCGGATCTCGAGAAGCTGGTCGGGGCCCTGCACCCGCTGCTCGACCCGCGCATCCTTCGGATCGTCCACCAGCAGGCGGACGACGGCGAGCAGATCGGCGGCAGCGGTCACGTCCGAGGGAGCTTCAGCTGGCGGAACGGGCGACAATCTGCTTGACGGAATCGGAGAGCAGCGCGCCCTGGCCGACCCAATAGTCGATCCGCGGGCGATCGATCAGGATGCGCGGCGGATCCTGCCGCGGATCATAGGTGCCGACCTCTTCGAGGGCGGCGGAAGAAGTGGCCTTGCGCGAGTCGGAAACGATCAGCCGGTAAAAGGCCTTGTTCGTCGCGCCCATCCGGCGGAGCCGAATCTTGAGCATGTGCTTCAACCTCCAGGGTCTTGGGTGTTTCGGTTGCTCTCCGCGCGGGGCTTCCCCGGCGGAAACTGAGTGGAAAACGATACCACAACCTCCGGAATCGGTCCCTTTCCACCCCCCCTTCGACGCCGGCCGAGGCCCGAAGAGGAGCCGCGCTGGGCGACCGCCGCCCGCGCCGGTTCCGGACGGGCCTGGAACCGGCCGCCGAATGCCGCCGGACTCAGCGCCGCGAAAAGCCGCCCGGCAGGCCTCCGCCGCCGCCCTTCGCCGCTGCGCCGAAGGCCTTCTTCATCCAGCCGGACTTGACGCCCTTCATCATCCGTTTCATCTGCAGGTACTGCTTGATGAGCTGGTTGATCTCCTGCACCGAGGTTCCCGAGCCTCGGGCCACCCGCTTCTTGCGGTTGGCGTTCAGGAGGCCAGGCGTGCGACGCTCCTCGAGGGTCATCGAATTGATGATCGCCTCGGTGCGCGCCAGGCGACGTTCGTCGGCGTCGGAGACGTCACCCAGTCCCTTGAGCGGCCCCATCTTGGGGAGCATCCCGAGAACACTCTTCAGGGAGCCCAGCTTCTTCACCTGACGCAACTGGTCGCGCAGATCCTCGAGCGTGAACTCGTTGCGGCTCAGGCGGTCGGCGAGGCGCTGGGCATCCTTGGCGTCGACCGTCTCCTGCGCCCTCTCGATGAGCGCCAGGACATCTCCCATGCCGAGGATCCGCGACGCCATGCGTGCCGGAGAGAACAGCTCCAGATCCTCCGGCTTCTCGCCGACGCCGACGTAGCGGATCGGCACCTGGGTGACGGCCCGCACCGACAACGCGGCGCCGCCGCGCGCGTCGCCGTCGAGCTTGGTCAACAGCACGCCGGTGAGTGGCAGCACGCGACCGAACTCCTGGGCCGAGCGCACGGCATCCTGTCCGGTCATCGCGTCCGCGACGTAGAGCACTTCGTCCGGGGAAACGGTCTCCGCGATCCTGGCGATCTCGGCCATCAACTCCTGGTCGACGTGCAGCCGCCCGGCGGTGTCGAGGATCACGACATCCCTGCCGCGCTCGCGCGCTTCGCGCAGGGAGCGCCTGGCGAGCTCGACGACCGCTTCGCCAGGCTCCGGGCGCAGCACCGGAATGTCGACTCGCGCTCCGACCTGAACCAGCTGTTCGACGGCCGCTGCGCGTTGCAGATCCGCCGCCACCAGCAGCGGATAGCGCCCGCGCGCCGCGAGGCGCTTGGCGAGCTTGCCGCACGTGGTGGTCTTTCCCGAGCCCTGCAGACCGCACATCAGGATGACTGCCGGCGCACCATCGGTGCGGAGCTCGCGGGCATCCTCGCCACCCAGCGTCGCGCTGAGCTCGTCGCGCACGATCTTGATCACCTGCTGCGCCGGGGAGAGACTCTCGAGCACCTTCTCGCCCAGGGCCTTCTCCTCGATCCGGGCCAGGAACTCCTTCACCACCCGGAAATGGACATCGGCCTCGAGAAGCGCGAGGCGGATCTGCTTCAGCGCCGCGGCGAGATGCTCCTCGGTGATCTTGCCCTCGCCCTTGAGGCGCCGGAAAACATCCTGGAACTTGTCCTGCAGTCCTTCGAACATTCAGCAAGCCCTCGGGGGAGTCCTGGAGGAAGCATCCCGGGATCGATTCGCGTCGCGGATCCCGGTTTCGAGGAGCGCGATTTCTCCGCGCCCAGGTGAAGTATTCACCAGTCGGAGGGGTGACGCCAACCCGCTCCCCGGCGGAGCAGGGAACCCATCCGGCCGTCGCGCGCTTTCGGACATAGCGGTCAAACTACCGGAGTGCGTTATCCTGCAATGGCTGCGGCGCTGCCGCGGACTCCCATGGAACGACGCGCCAAAATCGTCGCCACGCTCGGACCGGCGACTTCGGACGAAAAAATGCTCGGGCGGCTCCTCGCTGCCGGTGCCGACGTCCTGCGCTTCAACCTTTCGCACGGCACTCAAGAGTCCCATCGCCGCTCCCTCCGCCTGGTCCGCAAGGTGGCGAAAGAACGCGGCCTCCAGATTCCGGTCCTGCTCGATCTCATGGGGCCGCGCTACCGGCTCGGCGAGCTCGCCGCCGGGCCACGACTGCTCCGTCAGGGCGAAAAAGTGACCCTCGGCGAACCCTCACCGCGCATCGACCTGCCGGTCGACGACCCTGACTTTCTCCATCATCTGCGGGTAGGCGAGAGAGTGCTGATCGACAACGGTCTGGTCGAGCTCGAGATCACGGCCAAGCGCGGACGCGCGGTCGCAGCGCGGGTGATCCATGGCGGCGCGGTCTCGACCCGCAAGGGAATCAACCTGCCCGATTCGCGATTGCCGTTCACCATCTCGGAGAAGGACGCCTCGGATCTGGCCTTCGCGGTCGAGGAGCGCGCCGACTACCTCGCCGCGAGCTACATCGGCCGGGCGCGCGACATCGCGGCGATCCGGGCGATCGTCGCCCGGCATGGCGCGGCGATTCCGATCGTCGCCAAGTTGGAGCGCGCCGCGGCCATCGAGCACATCGAAGAGATCGTCGCCGCGGCCGATGCCGTCATGGTGGCGCGCGGCGATCTCGGCGTCGAGGTTCCCCTGCATCAGGTTCCCGTGCTGCAGAAGCGCATCATCGCCGCCGGCCGGAGGCTCGGAAAGCCGGTGATCGTCGCGACCCAGATGCTCGAATCGATGATGGTCCAGCCCCGGCCGACCCGTGCCGAGACCTCTGACGTCGCGAACGCGGTCTTCGACGGTGCCGACGCCCTGATGCTCTCGGGAGAGACCGCTGCCGGGCGCTACCCGATCGAGTCGGTGCGCACCATGGCGAAGATCATCGTCGAGGCCGAAGAGTACAAGCTCAAGACTTTTCAGAGCGGCGAGGTGCCACGGGACCCGGCTCTCCCCGCGGGGCGTTTCCCGGCGCCCGCGCCGCAGACCTTGCACCGCTCGGAGGCCGCGGGCGGCGACGCAGTCGCCGGTCTCGAGGGTGCGATCGAGATCGCCGACGTCATCGCTGCCGCCGCGGTGCACGCGGCGAGCAAGCTCGACGGCAGCCGGATCGTCGCCTTCTCCCAGGGCGGATTCACCGCCCGGAGACTGGCGCGCTATCGCC
>JBDSRU010000322.1:0-3265 GCA_039929145.1 Thermoanaerobaculia bacterium | reverse complement strand
CGGCCGGAAGATCTCTATGGCCGGCTGGGCTATGGCAAGGCGACCGTGGCGCAGGTGATGGCGGCCCTGCTGCCGGAAGAGAAGCTGGCGGAGCCCCCCAAGCCACCAGGCGTGTTCCGCAAGGCGATCGATCGCGTGCTGACGGGCGGTGGAAAGGGGCCGATCGTGGTGCATGGCTACGGCGACCTGCTGGCGGTGCCGGCCAAGTGCTGCCGGCCGGTGCCGGGGGACGAGATCGTGGGCTACATCACCCGCGGCCGCGGCGTGTCGGTGCATTCCGTCGACTGTCCCAACGTGAAGAACCTGCTCTACAACGCGGAGCGCGAAATCGAAGTCGCCTGGGCCAGCCAGGAGAAGGGTCTCTACCCGATCTCCCTGCTCATCGAAACCGAGGACAGGCCGGGAATGCTCGCTCGCCTGACCGAGGCGATTGCGCGCTTCGACGCCAACATCCGCCAGATCGAAGCCGATACGACGCGGCCAGGGCGCGGCTCGATCGAGGTCGTGATCGAGGTTTCCAATCGCGCCCACTTCGAACGCATCCGCCAGGCGGTGAGGAATCTGCCCGGGGTGCTGGAAGTCACGCGCCGAATGTCAGGTGGGTCGAAAGCCGGCGAAGATTCGTTCTGAAACAACTCGGGCTCCCGCCTCCGGTCGAGGAGGGGGAGCCCGGTGTCGATGGAAAAGTTGTGCTCAGCCCTTGGTGCTGGCGGGCTGCTCGCCGGCGACCCAGGTGCGCACCGGCGGGCGCTGTACCTTGCCGCTGCGAATGCATCGCGCGCAGACGCGCACCCGCTTGACTGTGCCATCGAGGAGCGCCTTGATCGAGCGCAGATTCGGCTCCCAGGTGCGCGACGTGACGTTATGTGCGTGGCTGACCTTGCGGCCGGTCACAGTTCCCTTGCCGCAGATCTCGCATTGTTTGGCCATCGGAAAGCTCCCTGTCTTGTTCGGGGGAAAGGATCCTGCGAAACCGGACCATTCTAGGCGAAGCAGGTGCGGGCATGCAAGGCATCGACGGGTGCGCACTGGGTACGCACTGTGGACTGTGCAACATCGCGTCCGCGCCCGGCTGTGAACTGCTGCACATTCAATTGTGCAATCGTTTAGCCAACCCCTTGACAGCTCTTGGAGTTACTGTTACCTTGGATTCAAGTTTTCCGACGAAACGCGGTTGCTGCGCCAGCTGGCAAGGGGGTAGAAGACGCCGTGCTGTTCTCACGCTCGAAGGGACTCGTAGGGCTCGACATCGGCAGCTCGGCGATGAAGCTCGTCGAGCTCAAGGAGCGCAAAGGGGAGTACTCCCTGCAGCGGCTCGGCATCGAGCCCCTTTCGCCCGAAGCTATCGTCGACGGTTCGATCATGGACTCGTCCCTGGTCGTGGACGCCATTCACAAGCTGAATGACGCCACCGGCGCCACACTCCCGAGCTACGCCACTTCGCTCTCGGGTCACTCGGTCATCATCAAGAAGATCCAGATGCCGGCCATGCCGGCCGAGGATCTCTCCGAGCAGATCCAGTGGGAGGCGGAGCAATACATCCCATTCGACATCAACGACGTGCGGCTCGATTACGTCGTCTTGACCGAAGGGGAGCAGGGCCGGGAAAACATGGAAGTTCTGCTGGTCGCGGTGAAGCGGGACAAGGTCAACGACTATGTCTCGGTCATCAGCCAGGCGGGCAAAGTGCCGGTTCTGGTCGATGTTGACGCCTTCGCGCTGCAGAACGCCTACGAGGCGAATTACGACCTCGACCCGCTCAAGGTGGTGGCGCTCGTCAACATGGGGGCGAGCGTGACCAACATCAACATCCTCGCGCGCGGTCAGACCTCGTTCTGGCGCGACATCTCCTTCGGCGGCAATCAGTTCACGGAGGCGCTGCAGCGCGAGTTCAATCTCTCCTTCGATCAGTCGGAGCGGCTCAAGCGTGGCCAGGCGGTAGATCGCTACAGCGCGACCGACGCCCGGCCGGTGCTCGACGGCGTTTCCACGGAAATGGCCTCCGAGATCCAGAAGACGTTCGACTTCTTCGCCGCTACCTCTTCCGAGGGACCGGTCGACGAAATCGTTCTCTCCGGCGGCTGCGCCCTGACTCCGAACCTGCAGCAAGTGTTGCGCGAACGCTTTGGCGTGCCGATCGAAGTTCTCGATCCGCTCCGGCGTGTCCACTTCCGCGAGGCCGATTTTGACCGCGACTGGTTGAAGTCGATCTCGCCCATGCTCGCCGTCGCCGTTGGCCTGGCGATCCGGAAGATGGGGGGCTAGTCGAGATGATCAAGATCAATCTTCTAGCCGAAGGCAAACGCCCGGTCGTGGCCCGCAAGTCGAAGTCGGGTATGGGTGGCGGCGGAGGCGGACCCAGGGAGTTCGGAAATCTGCTGCTCGTCGCCGGCATCGTGCTCGGACTGCTGGGCGGCGGCGGCTGGGTCCTCTGGACGCAAAGCAAGCTCAACCAGAAGATCAAGGAAGTCGAGCTGGCCCAGAAGGAAGTGGAAGCGCTCAAGCAGGTGATCAAGGAAGTCGAGGATTACAAGATCAAGAAGGCCGATCTCGAGCGCAAAATCGACGTCATCAACGGTCTCAAGGCGAACCAGCGGGGTCCGGTCCAGATCATGGATCAGGTTTCGCGCGCTTTGCCCGAGCTTCTCTGGCTGAGCAATCTGGACGTCACGCCGACCACGATCAATCTGAGGGGCTCGGCGTTCAACATGTCGGCGGTGGCCAACTTCATCGACAACCTCGACAAGGTCGAAGAGTTCGCCGAACCGATCCTGAACGACGCCACGCAGAAGGCGTCGCGCGGAGCGCGACTCGAGCTCTACGATTTCAAGGTCAATCTCGGCTACTCCTTCAAGACGACCAAGGCGCCGACTCTGACGACCGATACGGGCGCGGCCACCTCTGGTGTGGCGGGCGCCGCTGGCGCCGCGGAGACCGGCGCCAAGCCGGCGGCCGAACAACAGAAGCGGGCGGAGTAAGAGACGATGGCGATCCAGACCGGTCTCGAAGGAAAGCCCTGGTACGTCGGCGCGGCCACCGGCGCCCTCATCGCGGCGGCGCTCATCGCGGGTGCCTGGTATTTGCTGGTCACTCCGCGCAACAAGGACATTGCCGCCAAGACGAAACAGCTCGACGCGCTGCAGGTCCAGATCAACGAAGGCCGGGCCGCCAAGCAGAAGTTGCCCCAGTTCCGCGAAGAGGTGCGGAGGCTCGAGCTCGAGCTCGAAAAGTTGCTGCGCATCCTGCCGGCGCGCCGCAATACGCC
>JBDSRU010000321.1:0-4573 GCA_039929145.1 Thermoanaerobaculia bacterium | reverse complement strand
GCTCTCATCGGGCCGGGGGCGAAGCACGAGCTCTTCGAGCGCCACTATGCCGAGTCGCTCGCGGCGCTCCCTTGGCTGCCGGCGGAGTCCGCCGGCCGGTTGGTCGACCTCGGCTCCGGGGCCGGCTTTCCGGGCTGGATTCTCGCCGCAGCGCGGCCCGACCTGGAAGTGACCTTAGTCGAGGCGCGCGAACGCAAGTGGGCTTTTCTGGCGACCGCAGCGCGTCGGGCGCGATTGTCGTGCCGATGCCTGAATGCTAGAGTTTCCGAGCGTTCTCTCGCAGAGATTCCCGACCGGATCGATCTGGTCACCGTTCGGGCGCTGCGCCTCGAGGCGAGAACCTGGTCAGCGCTCCTTCCGCATTTCGCGCCTGGAGGCCGGGTTCTGCTCTGGAGCGGCGGGATCGTCGAGCCGCCGCCCCCGCCGTTTGTCGCCGGGCGGACCTTGGCGCTCTCCGGGAGTCATCGCTTCCTCCGGGAGTATTGTTTGCCTAACGGCTTGCCGGGAACTGAATGACTTCGATCCTCGCCATCGCCAACCAGAAGGGTGGAGTTGGGAAGACCACGACCGCGATCAGTCTTGCTGCCGGTCTCGCAGCGCTCGAGAAGCGCGTTCTGCTGGTCGATTGCGATCCGCAGGGCAACGCCACTCGAGGTCTCGGCCTGACGGCACGCGCCCCTCATCTCTACCATGTGCTGGTGGGGGAGAGTCCGATTGCCGCAGGCATCGTACCCTCCGGCTTCCCCTTTCTCGACCTCCTCCCCTCCAATCGCGACCTGGTTGGCGTCGAGGTGGAGTTTGTCGGGCTGGAGCACTGGGAGCGCGTGCTCGGCGAGAAGCTCGCGACCGTCGCCGCAGGCTACGACTTCATTCTCATCGACTGCCCGCCTTCCCTGGGGCACCTCACCATCCAGGCCCTGGTCGCGGCGACCGGAGTGCTCGTACCCCTGCAGTGCGAATACTTCGCGCTTGAAGGGGTGAGCGAGCTCCTGTCCACCATCCGCCGTGTGACGAGCGCGCTGAACCCGGCGCTCGAGCTCGCCGGCATCGTCCTCACCATGTACGACGACCGGATGAAACTCACGCGCGATGTCGAACGAGAAGTCCGCGAGCACTTTCCGGGCAAAGTTTTCGAGGCCGTCGTTCCGAGAAACGTCCGGCTTGCCGAGGCGCCGAGCCACGGTCTTTCCATCCTGCAGTACGACATCAAGAGCCGGGGGGCCGAGGCCTACCTGGCCGTAGCGAGGGAGCTCTTGAGGCGAACCAGATGATCGACAAGAAGCGCGGGCTCGGACGCGGTCTTTCCGCCTTGATTGCGCCAGCGGAAGAGCCGAGCGAGGCAACCCGCAGCCTCCCCATCGCCCAGATCGTACCCAACCGCCTGCAGCCGCGGACCGAGTTCGACGACTCCCAGCTCGAAGAGCTCGCGGCCTCGATCCGGACCCAGGGTCTGATCCAGCCGTTGATTGTAAGTCCAACAGGAAAAAGCACTTATACTATTGTTGCCGGGGAGCGCCGCTGGCGAGCCGCGCAGCGTGCCGGACTCACCGTCGTCCCGGTCGTGGTCCGTCAGGTGCGCGACGATCGCGAGCTTCTCGAGCTCGCTCTGGTCGAAAACCTTCAGCGGTCGGATCTGAACCCCATGGAAGAGGCCGAGGCCTACCGCACGCTGCAGGAAAACTTCAACCTCTCGCAGGAGGAGATCGCCGGCCGCGTCGGCAAGGCACGTCCGGCGGTCGCCAACACCCTGCGCCTGCTGAAGCTGCCGCCGGCCATCCAGGACTTTCTGCGGTCCGGGCGGCTGACCGCCGGGCAGGTGCGGCCGCTGCTCACGATCCAGGAGCCCGAGCGCCAGCAGGAGCTCGCCGAACGCGCCCTGCGGGAGGGGCTCTCCTCGCGCAGCATGGAAGAGCTCGCGAGCGGCAGGAAGCCCGGGGGCAAGGGCGGCAAGAAGGCAAAGAAGAGTCCGGAGCCTCACGCCGCCGCCGCTGCCGAACGCCTCACCCAGAAGCTCCAGACCCGTGTCGAGATCGACCGCCGCGGCAAAGGCGGAACGATCCGCATTCATTTTCACTCGGAAGAAGAGCTGATTCGCCTCTACGAACGGATCACCGAACCAACCGGACCGACTGGAGAAGGGAAATGAACTTTCGCGGCAAGTCCTCAGCGGGGGACCTCTCCGGCTTCCTCGACGCCGGCAGCCACTTCGAAGGCGAGCTCAAGTTCGAGCAGTCGTTCCGCGTCGACGGCAAGGTGGTCGGCAGGGTGATCTCCGACGGCGATCTGGTGGTCGGAGAGCGCGGCGAAATCGACGGCGAGATCCGTGTCGGGCGGCTCTTTGTTTCGGGGTTGGTGAAGGGCGAGATCCACGTCGCGCGCAAGCTCTCGATCCATCCCCACGGCCGTGTCGAAGGGGCTGTCCACGCCCGCGCGCTGGTCATCGAAGAGGGTGGAGTGCTCGAAGGCCAGAGCTCGATGAAGATCGCTTCCGAGGAGTCCGCGCCGAGTGAGCAAGCGAGGGCTGCGACATCAGCGGTGGCCCAGAGCTCAGCGAAAGTGGTCGGCAGAATTCCCGCCAAGCCCTGAGCCTCCGTCCTGCCGCTCTTGGCGTCAGGGCGGTGTCAGCTCCTCGTAACTTTGCAGGAAGGTGAGCGGCACGCCCTGCAGGAGTGCCGGCTCGAACGCTTCGGTGAGCACGCGGCCGTCGAAGTCGCGCGCGATCGGCAAGCGCGAAACATAGAGCAGTGTCGGCACGAGATCGACGATCCGCGCTGTCGCCAGGCCTTCGCCGCGACGGACACCCTCTCCGCGCAGCAGCAGCGCCCCGTCGGGGCCGTCGGCGAGCGTCCCGCTGGTGCGGCGTGCGCGCCAGATCTCGGCGAGCACCCGGCGCAGACCTTCGGGTGGCGCGGCCCCGTAGGCCGAAACCACCGCCAGAAATCTAGGTTCCGGAAGGCGCTGCCACAGGTCGGCGAGCGTGCTGTCGAGGAAGGCCATGTAGTCGGTGAGCGCCGCTGCCGCGCGGCGGTCGGCGCCAGCGCGCGAACCGTTCATCTCGGCCGAGTGAAATCCGCCCACCGTCAGGAGCTCGACCTCGAGCAGCCCGGGGAGGTCGAGGAAGACCGCGGCCGGCGGCTTCGAATCGCCGAGCAGCGAAGCGGCGACCGCCGCCCGCCAACGATCCTGCGCGCGCAGTACGGCAAGGTGCGACTGCAACGGATCCCTTGCTGCGCCGGCGCTCGCTTCGGCGTGGGTGTCTGCCGAACGGGCCTCACCGCGCAGGAGCTCGAGACGTCCGGCGAAGGATTCCGGAAGCGCGGGAGAGGCGCCCGGAACGCCGCGAAACAGGTCGTCTGAGGCTTGGGCGATGCCGACCGTCGCTGACAGAAGAGCTTCCGGTGCTCCGAGGACGGCGCTCGGCCGATCGAGCTGGCCGAGAATCTCCCAGACGGTGCGCGCCTTGCGGTCGCTGCGCGCGAGCGGACGATGTTCGCCCAGCAGGCGATCCAACCCCAGGCCGGAGAAGCCGAGCGGCAGCAGACGCAGCTCGCCCCTCCCGGTAGAGGCTCCGAGCCAGGGCGCCTCGATGAGGGTCGGGCCAGCGAGAGCGTGACGGAAAGGAAGCTTGCCGGAAGCGACGCTCGCCCACAGCCCGAGCGGACGCACGGGCGGGAAACTTTCGAGGCGGGCGTAGCTGCCCTCGTCGAAGCAGCTGGCAAAGAACGGCAGCCGACCCTGGCGGGCGAGCGGCAGCAGGAGATCGAGGGTGGCGCCTTCGAGGCCGACGACCAGAAGGTGCGGCGCAGGCCCGCTGGCGGGCTGGGCGAAGGCGGATTCGAGGGCGACGGCGGGCTCGTAGGCCAAGCGCCTGGCGACCACGACATAGAGGCTGCCGACCACGACTGCGACCAGCAGGACCAGGCTCCGTAAGCCGTAGCGGCGATGGTGAAGGGTGTGCAGCAGGGAAGTGTAGAAGGCGAGGACCGTGCCGAAAGAGAGCCAGAGCGCGGTGCGGATCAGGTTGGCGTTGATGCCGGTCGGAAGGTAGAACGAATAGTGCGAGGCGTGCACCCAGTCGGCGAGCGCCGCGGCTCCCAGCACGACGGTGAGACTCCAGGGCAGGAGGCGCCGCACACGCACATTCCGCAGGCGTGTGCTGAGCGCCTGGCTGGCGAGCGCGAACGGGACGAAGAGCAGCCCGAGGCGAACGATGCCTTCACCGAAGCCGCGCGCCGAGAGCGTCAGGTGCGGATTGAGGAAGTAGAGCAGGCCCGTGACATGAAAGCCTGCAAGCAGAGCCGGGGCGATCGCCGCCAGCAGCCCCTCGAGGCGCGCCGGAAGCAGCCAGGAGAAGCGTCTGGGCGAGCGCTGCGCGGTTTCTGCAGGGATTTTCGGGCCTGGATCCATGGCGCGTTTGCTAGAGTCGTCTACCCGGATGCAGCCCATCGATATCAGCGGCCAGGTCGTCGAAGTCGTCCCGCACCCTCTGCCGTATTACTCGCTCGTTCTCGACGGGCCGGAGTCCTGGCGCGATATCCAGGCCGGCCAGTTCGTCATGGTCGAGACCTCGGAC
>JBDSRU010000320.1:0-6051 GCA_039929145.1 Thermoanaerobaculia bacterium | reverse complement strand
CGACACCAGCTCATTCGACATCGTCTCCGAAGTGGACTTCGCGGAGGTGAAGAACGCCGCGAACCAGGCCGAAAAAGAGATCGCCACGCGCTACGACCTGAAGCGCGTCGGGTCGAAGCTCCTCATCGAAGACGAGTCGCTGGTACTCGAGTCGGCGGATGACTTCACCCTCGAACAGGCCCGCGAGGTGATCGAGACCAAGCTGATACGCCGGGGGGTGCACTTGAAGTCCTTGCGCCGTGGCGACATCGAACCGGCGTCCGGCGGAAGAGTGCGGCAGAAGATCACCTTCCAGAGCGGCATCCCGCAGGAAACGGCGAAGAAGATCGTCGCCGAGCTCAAGCGCCTGAAGCTCAAGGTGCAGGGGGCGATTCAGGGAGAGACCGTGCGCGTTTCGGGCAAGAGCCGGGACGACCTGCAGACCGCGATCGCCGCCCTGAAGGCCCTCGAACTGGACGTTCCGCTCACCTTCACCAACTACCGCTGACCTCACCCAGCCCCGGAACCCCGCGCTTGCCCCATAAACTGCTCGATGCCGCGAAGCCTTCCGACTCCCGGGAGGCCGAGCAGTTCATCTCCCTCGTCGCCGACAAGCTGGCGGCGACCGATCGGCTCTTCCGCGAGTGCCTCGCTTCCGACGTCCCGTTCATCCAGATGTCGGGTGAGTACATCTTCGACGGCGGCGGCAAGCGGATGCGCCCCGCCCTGCTCCTGCTTTGCGCCCGCATGCTGGAGCGCGACGGCGAGGAAGAGGTGACCTACGCGGCCGTCGTCGAGCTCATCCACACCGCGACCCTGATTCACGACGACATCATCGATCACTCGGCGCTGCGCCGCGGACGGCAGACCATCAACGAGCTCTGGGGCAACAACCTCACGGTTCTGCTCGGCGACTGGCTCTACACGACCGCGATGAAAATGGCGCTCAGGCACGGCTCGGTCGCGGTCCTCGACCGGCTCTGCGACGCGACCCTGCGCATGACCGAAGGCGAGCTGCTCACCCAGAAGCGGCTCGGAGCCATCGACCTCACGGTCGCCGAGTACTTCGAGATCATCGACCGCAAGACCGCGCAGCTCTTCGCCGCGGCTTGCTCGCTCCCGGCACGCATCCAGCCGGTGCGCGAGGAGGCGATCGCGCCGCTCGAGCGCTTCGGACGCGCGCTCGGCACCTGCTTCCAGCTCGCCGACGACCTGCTCGATTTCACCGCCACCGAGCGCGCGATCGGCAAGCCCGTGCTCTCCGACCTCAAAGAGGGCAAGCTCACGCTGCCGCTGCTTCTCCTGCTGCCGCGCATTCAGACGCACGAGCGCGGGAAGATCGAGCGCGTGCTCACCGAGCGCGCCTTCGTCACGGTCACCGCGGAGGAGATTCTGGAGATGGTGGCGCGCGAAGGCACCCTCGAAGAGGTCGCCGCCGAGGCCAGCCGCACGGCGGCCGTCGCGCGCGAAGCGCTAGCGTTCTTTCCTGACAGCGACGCCCGCCGCGCTCTCGAGTTTGCGCCAGACTTCGTGCTCCACCGGCGCGCTTGACGGCGGCGGCTCGACACCCAGGATTCCTGCCGCGGCAGCGCGCGGTGCGAGCGCCAGCGACGCCTCCGCAGTCGTCGCGAGCACTTCGGCACTGAAGATCCCCGGCAGGCCGGCGACCGCCACGTATCGGAACCGGCGCACCGTGGCGTCCTGATAGAGGCCGGATCCGAAGATCGGTTGAAAAAGTGTCTGGGCGGTCCACGGCGGCTCACCGATCGGCTGGTCACTGAACGCAAGCAGCACCGCGCCAGGCGATGGCTCGGCGTGGCGCCTCGGCCCCTCGCGGTAGGAGAGCTGCAGGTATCCCGAGCGCTCGGCGCCGAAGTCGAACTGCACCAGAGGTCCGAAGCTCGGCGGTCGTCGCCCGCGACCGGCGAACGGCTGCCACGGCTGGTCGGCACCGAAGATCCGGTAGAGCTCGGCGGGGAGCGGTTCGGCCGCCGCCAGCGCGTCCTCGAAAGCCGGACGCACAGGACCGGAGGGCGGCGCCCCCCAGCGGCCGAGCGGACTCCGCCCCAGCAGACGCGGACGCTCTCCCGGAGGCATCGGGCGCCCGCCGAAGAGCCCGCGCCAATTGGAATCGTAGATCGTCCACGAGCCGTCGGTGCGCGCGAGTTGCTGGCCGCCGGAACGCAATTCGAACCAGAGTCCGCCGGCTCCGGAGGAACTGCGCAGCTCGACCACCAGCCGGTTACGACCCGGCTGAAGCCAGCGCTCCACGCGGTAGAGGTCGATCGGCGCGCCGGAAACGAAGCGGTTCGAGCCGATCCGCACGCCGTTCAACATCAGCAGATACTCGCCGTCGCCGAGAATGCGGACCTCGGCGTCAGCCGGCGCGGCGGAGAGGTCGAACTCCTTCACCGCGTAGAAACCGGCCGATTGGACATGCCGCAAGTCGTGGTCCCGCCAGATCCAGGTCGGGGCATCCCGTGCGGTCCCACCGCCGACCGCCACGCTCCGGTGGCGGAGCTCGACGCTGGCCAAAGCGAGGACGGCGACACCGGAGGCCAGCCAGAGGAGGCGGAGCCAGGCGGGACGAGGCTGCTGGGATGGGTTCCGGCGCGACACCGCGCGCGACGGTAGCACAGCGGGGCTGGCGGACCGACGATCGACGAGTGTTGGCGGGTTTCGTTCGGCCTCTGCCGCGTGAGCAAGCCGAACGAGATTGACTCGCCCGGCGCGGCGAAGTAAATTGAGACGTGCACCCCTACCCAGAAGTCGGAGGCCCCGGAGGCCTGCAGGGAGTCCCCGCCGGCACCGCCATCGTGGGCGCGATCCCCGCCCGCTACGGCTCTCAGCGCTTGCCCGGCAAAGCCCTGCACTCGCTGGCCGGGAAGCCGATGGTCGAGCATGTCTATCGCCGCGCCGTTCGCGCCCGGGGTCTCGACCGGGTCGTGGTCCTGACCGACGACGAGCGCATCGCGCGCGCCGTCGAGTTCTTCGGCGGCGAGGTCGAGATGACCCCGGCCGAGTGCGCAAGCGGCACCGACCGTATTGCCTGGGCAGCGAAAAACTGGAACTGCGCCGCGGTGATCAACATCCAGGGCGACGAACCGCTGATCGATCCCGAAGGCATCGGGCGGGTCGCCGCCCACCTGCGCTCCCACCCCGGCGACCCGATCGTCACGTTGGCGGCCGATGCCCTAGAAGGCGACCTCGACTCGCCGAGCGTGGTCAAGGTGGTGCTCGACCGTGAGGGGTACGCGCTTTACTTCAGCCGCGCGCCGATCCCCTTTCCGCGCCTGCCGGGCGGCGCTGCACCCCTGCGCCACCTGGGCATTTACGGCTACCAGCGAGAGGCCCTGCTCCGGCTCGCCACCCTCCCCCAGACCCCGCTCGAAAAGAGCGAGTCGCTCGAGCAACTGCGAGCGCTCGAGAACCGCATGACGATCAAGGTACTCACCGGTGCGCGTCCCTCCTGGGGGGTCGATACCCCCGAGGACGCCGCCGAGGTGGACGCCCGGCTCCGGTTGGAGCTGGGCCAGGATCCGGCAGGCTCCCCCGAAGGAGGAGAGCAGCGATGACGACCAAGTACATTTTCGTGACCGGCGGCGTCGTTTCATCGCTCGGCAAGGGCGTCGCCTCGGCGTCGATCGGCGCGCTGCTCGAATCGCGCGGCTTCAAGGTCACTCTGATGAAGTTCGACCCCTATGTGAACGTCGATCCGGGAACCATGTCGCCCTACCAGCACGGCGAGGTTTTCGTCACCGACGACGGCACCGAGACCGACCTCGACCTCGGACACTACGAACGCTTCACCCACACCATCACTTCGAAGCTCAACAACTACACCACCGGCCGGATCTACGAGACGGTGATCAACAAGGAGCGCCGCGGCGACTACCTCGGCAAGACCGTCCAGGTCATCCCGCACATCACCGACGAGATCAAGGAGGCGATGATCCGCGTCGGCAAGGGCGTCGACGTGGTGATCGTGGAGATCGGCGGCACGGTGGGCGACATCGAGTCGCTGCCGTTCCTCGAAGCGATCCGCCAGTTCCGGCTCGAGTTGGGGCGGAACAACGCGCTCAACGTCCACCTCACGCTGGTGCCGTACATCGCGGCCGCGGAGGAGTTGAAGTCGAAGCCGACCCAACACTCCGTGCGCGAGCTGCGCGCCATCGGCATTCAGGCCGACGTCCTGCTCTGCCGCGCAGACCGCGCCATTCCGGACGAAGTGCGGCGGAAGATCGCGCTGTTCTGCAACGTCGCTCCGGAGCAGGTGATCGCGGCGCGCGACGTCTCGACGATCTACGAAGTGCCGCTGATGTTCGCCCGCGAAGGCCTCGACGAAACGATTCTGGACCAGCTCAATCTCCCCCGCTACGAGCGCGATCTCGCGCCTTGGGAGGCGTTGGTTTCACGGGTCAAGAACCCGAAGCACAAGGTGCGCATCGGCATCGTCGGCAAGTATGTCGAGCTGCCCGACGCCTACAAGAGCCTCAACGAGGCGCTCGCGCACGGCGGCGTCGCCAACGAGGCGAAGGTCGAGCTGGTCTATATCAACGCGGAAGAGCTCGAGGCCGGCAGCTGGCCGCGCGCCCTCTTCGAGGTCGATGGGCTGCTGGTTCCGATCGGTTTCGGCAAACGCGGCACCGAGGGGAAGATCCGCGCCATCCGCTACGCCCGCGAGCATCAGGTGCCGTT
This sequence comes from Thermoanaerobaculia bacterium, assembly GCA_039929145.1. GTDB lineage: Bacteria > Acidobacteriota > Thermoanaerobaculia > Multivoradales > JAGPDF01 > JAGPDF01. The sequence goes on along the minus strand of JBDSRU010000320.1, from coordinate 1,374 downwards.
CTTCGGCATCTGCCTCGGCATGCAGTGCATGACGATCGAATACGCGCGCAACGTCTGCGGCATCAAGGACGCGACCTCGACCGAGTTCGACAACGATGCGGCGCAGCCGGTGATCTTCAAGTTGCGCGACCTCCTGGGCGTCGAGGAGATGGGCGGCACGATGCGCCTGGGCGCCTATCCGTGCAGCCTCAAGGAGGGCTCGCTGGCGCGTTCGATCTACGGCGAGGAGCTGATCTCCGAGCGCCACCGGCATCGCTACGAGGTCAACCACAAGTACCTCGCCACGATCCAGGAGCACGGGCTGGTGGTTTCGGGCCGCAGCCCCGACGGCACGTTCATCGAGATGGTCGAGCTGCCGGGGCATCCCTGGTTTCTCGGCTGTCAGTTCCATCCCGAGTACAAGTCGAAGCCGACCGAGCCGCATCCGCTCTTCGTCTCCTACATCGCGGCGGCGCTCGCCGAGCAGGAGAAGCGCGCCGGCGAGGCGCGGCCGGCGAAGGTCGAGGCGAGGGAGAGTCAGCTCGCGTGATCGCTCCCCGCCTCGAGCTCGCGCCCGGCGTTGCGGTCGGCGGCGCTTCGTTTCCCGTCATCGCCGGGCCGTGCGTCATCGAGAGCGCGGAAACCACGTTGCGGGCGGCGGAGATCCTCGCCGGCATCGCCGGGCGCCTCGGGCTCTCCATTGTTTTCAAGGCCTCCTTCGACAAGGCGAACCGGAGCTCCGGAAGGTCCTTTCGCGGTCCCGGCCTGATCGAAGGGTTGAATGTCCTGGCCGAGGTCCGGCGCCAGTTCGCGCTACCGCTGCTCACCGACGTCCACGAGCCGGCGCAATGCGCGCCCGCCGCCGAGGTCGTCGATGTCCTGCAGATCCCAGCCTTTCTCTGCCGCCAGACCGACCTTCTGCTCGCTGCCGCCGCGACCGGCAAGGCGGTGAACGTCAAGAAGGGCCAGTTCATGGCGCCCGACGACATGCGCCGGGTAGTCGACAAGATCCGCGCCGCCGGCAACGACAAGGTCACCGTCACCGAGCGCGGTGCTTCGTTCGGGTATCACAACCTCATCGTCGACATGCGCAGCTTTGCCTGGATGCAGAACGACGGCATCGCGGTGATCTACGACGTCACGCACTCGCTGCAGCTTCCGGGTGCCGGCGCCGAAGGCACCGGCGGGGCGCGCGAGTTCGCCGAACCGCTCGCCCGTGCCGCCGTGGCGGCCGGCGCCGACGGCCTCTTCCTCGAGGTCCACCCGGATCCAGACGCCGCGCGCTCCGATCGCGACACCCAGCTTCCCCCCGATCGCGCCGAGGCGCTGCTCGCTTCGCTGCTGCGCGTCCGGGCGGCGGTGAGTACGTGACCACCGCCGTTTCCGGCGCGCGGC
>JBDSRU010000319.1:0-3403 GCA_039929145.1 Thermoanaerobaculia bacterium | reverse complement strand
CCCTGGCCACCGGCGCCCGCGAAGCCTTCGAAACCGGGGAATCCGGAAAAGCCGCCCGCCCCACCTTGGGGCGCCGCCGGGTCACGCTGCTTCCAGGCGGTCCCGAACTGATCGTACCGGGCGCGCTTCTCGGCATCCTTGAGCACCTCGTTGGCCTCGGAAACCTCCTTGAAGCGGGCCTCCGCGCCCTTTTCTTTGCTGACGTCCGGGTGGTACTTGCGCGCCAGCTTGCGATACGCCTTCTGGATCTCCTCCTGCGAGGCGTCGCGCGCTACACCCAGTACCTTGTAGTAGTCCTTGAAATCCACCCGGCTCCTCCTTCTTTACCCTAACTTGAGTGCAAGAAGATCATATTTTCCAACCTACGAACGGAGCGTTTGATTCCTGTGGACAAAAAAAAGACGCGCCGGAGCGCGTCTTTTCGAACCTCGGACTGGGGGATGGGCTAGGGGGCCTGGAGACTGAAGTGCTCGTAGTTCTTGGCGATGAACTGCTTCCACTTGTCAGGGATCTCTTCGGCCGGGAAGATCGCCTGTACCGGGCAGGCATCGACGCAGAGGCCGCAGTCGATGCACTCCTCGGGGTGGATGAAGAGCATGTCGCCCTCTTCGTTCTTGCCATAGATGCAGTCGACAGGGCAGACGTCGACGCAGGAACTGTCCTTCACTCCAATGCAGGGCTCAGCGATGATGTGCGGCATTCCCCCGGGTCCTTTCGGCGCCGCCATGAGAACCGGTCGTTCGAGCCGGTCCAGGCGCGCCGGTGCATTGTAGCGACTCGCAAGCGGGCGCTCAACCGGTTCATGCCGCAATGCGGCAGGCTTCGGTTGACATTGTTGCCGCACTGCGGTATAAATTCCTCGTAGATGCCGCGATGCGGCAAGGCGGAGAGTGAGGAGTCCAGGATGCATCGTCTGATCAAGCGCTACGAGAGCCGCAAGCTCTACGACACAGAGGAAAGCCGCTACGTCTCGCTCGATGAGCTCGCGGAGTGGATCCGCACCGGCAAGGACGTCAAGGTGGTCGACAATGGCAGCGGCGTCGACGTCACTGCGCAGATGCTCACCCAGATCATTCTCGAGGAAGGGCGCCGCGGCACCGGATTTCTGCCGAGTGAGCTGCTGCATGAGCTCGTGCGCGCCGGCCAGAAAGCGGTCGAGACCGGCGTGGAGCAGGTGCAACACAAGGTCGATCAGTTCGTCCAGGCATCGATCGACAAGCTCGGCCCGGTGCGCAAGGCGCGCGAAGAGATGGAGCGCCTGCGCGAACGGCTGGAGGAGCTCGAAGGTTCGCTGACCAAGCTGGAAAAGGAACGCGGCGGCGTCAAAGTCGCCGGCACAGTGCCGCTCGGCTCGCGCGCCGGCCAGGAGCGGTCCATCAGGAAACCAACTGCCGTGCGCCCGGTACGGCGCGGGAAGGGAGAAGGCAAATGAGAAAGAGCATTCAGAAGGTCGCCAGCCGTGTTGCCCAGTCCGGACTCGAGAGTGCCGGCGAAAGTGCATTCACGGTCGGACGCAACGCCTGGCTGGTCAGCCTCGGCCTCGCGGCTTCGGCCGGCGAGACCGGAGTTGCGCTGTTCGAGACGCTGGTGGAGAAGGGTCGCCGCCGCCGGCGCACGCCAGTGCAGAAGGCGAAGCAGGCGATCGCCGAAACCGGCTCGACGATGATGAAGCTTGCGAATGGAGCCGCCCGGTTGGCGCAACTGAGCGCCGCCGAGGTCATGGATCAGCTCGCCGTGCCCACCCGCGACGATGTGCGCGGACTCATGCGGCGCGTCGACATGCTGCGCCAGAAGCTCGTCTGAAGCGTCGCGCAACCCGCGGGAATTTGAACCATCCACGATTCGCAGTCGATGAGGAATAGAAAAATGGCCACGAAGAAGCAGAACGAGCAGGACCTCAAGGAAGAGATCAAGCAGAACGCTGAGAAGGTTTGGCTGGCGGGGCTCGGCGCCCTGGCGACGGCGGAGGAGCAGGGCGGAAAGTTCTTCCGCAGCCTGATGAAGAAGGGTGAAGGCTACGAGAAGAAGGGCCTCGCGCAGTTCGACAAGCTCAAGTCCAAGCTCGAAGACGCCGCCGAGGGCGCCAAGGACCGCGCCGGAGAGGCATGGGGCAAGGTCGAGGAAAAAGTGGAAGATGTCGAAGGCCGGCTCGACGACCGTGTTTCCCAGGTTCTGCGCAAGATCGGCGTCCCGAGCAAGAGCGAGATCGCGACCCTCACCCGCCGGGTGGAGGAGTTGACCCAGCTGGTCGAGAAGAAGCTCAAACCGGCCCCTGCCGCGAAGCGCGCGACCAAGACCACCCGCAAAGCGACGACGGTCCGCCGGAAGCGCTGAACTTGGCCAGCCGGCGCAAGGGTCGCGGACGGCTGAAGCAGACATCGATCGGGCTCGCGCTCGCCGGCGGAGGGCCGGCGGGCGCGGTCTACGAGATCGGCGCTCTGCGCGCTCTCGACGAAGCGATCGACGGGCTCGACGTCAACGCTCTCGACGTCTACGTCGGCGTCTCGGCGGGCGCCTTTCTCGCCGCGAATCTCGCCAACCAGCTGAGCAGCGCCCAGATGGTCCGGGCGATCGTCAAGCACGAGCCGGGTGAACACCCGTTCGTCCCCGAGACCTTCTTCACCCCGGCGCTCAAAGAGTGGTTGCGCCGAGGCATGTCCGTGCCTCGCCTCGCCCTCGAGGCGGTCTGGGACTTCGCCCGCAACCCCAGCGATCTCAGCCTGCTCGAATCGTTCACCCGGCTCGGGCATGCGCTGCCCGTCGGAATCTTCGATAACGAGCCGATCCGCCTCTACCTGCGCAACATCTACACCATGAAGGGCCGCAGCGACGACTTCCGCAAGCTGGAGCGCCGCCTCTTCATCGTCGCCGCCGAGCTCGAATCCGGACGCTCGGTCGTGTTCGGCCAGCCCGGCCGGGACCATGTGGCGATCTCGCGCGCGGTGCAGGCTTCGAGCGCGCTGCCGGGGCTTTATCCGCCGGTCGACATCGATGGGCATTTGTATGTCGATGGTGTCCTCAACCGGACGGTGCACGCCTCGGTCGCTCTCGACGCCGGCGCCAAGCTTCTGTTCTGCATCAATCCGATCGTGCCAGTGGATGTTTCGACGGACAAGGCCGCTGGCCTTTACGCCGAGGGCGAGCTCCTGCGCCGCGGTCTTCCTTCGGTGCTCTCGCAGACCTTCCGGACGCTCATCCATTCGCGCCTCGACGTCGGAATGAAACGCTACGACCACCTCTACGACGATGCGGATGTGATCCTGCTCGAGCCGGATCGCGACGACTACGAGATGTTCTTCAGCAACATCTTCAGTTTCTCGGAGCGCAGCGCCGTCTGCGCCCATGCCTACCAGTCGACCCGGCGGGACCTGCTGAAGCGCTACGACGTGCTGGCTCCCATTGT
>JBDSRU010000318.1:0-7510 GCA_039929145.1 Thermoanaerobaculia bacterium | reverse complement strand
GGGCGTAGGTCTTCTCCACCGCGCGAAAGTCAGGGAACCCGAGATAGCTGTCGGCGGAGAGGATGCCGGTCAGCGCGACGCGTGGAAAATGATGTCCCTTGGAAACCATCTGCGTGCCGACGAGAATCTGCGTTTCACCACGCTGGAAACGCTCGAGGATGGCGGCCGGGCCTCCCCCCCGCGACAGCGCGTCGCGATCGAGCACATCCACGGCGGCGCCGGGGAAGCGCTCGCGGACCGCCTCCTCGATCCGCTCTGTGCCGGAGCCGATCGCCTCGAGCGTTTCGGCGCGGCAGGTCGGGCAGCGCGGCGGCACCGCGAGATGTGAGTCGCAGTAGTGGCAAATCAGCTGTTCGCCGCGGCCGCCTTTGCGATGGTAGGTGCGCGGCAGGCCGCAATCGGCGCAGCGGAAGTCCTCGCCACACGCACGACAGAGCAGCAGCGGCGCATAGCCGCGGCGATTGCGCAACAGAATCGTCTGGTCGCCCTCGGCGAGCGCGCGCTCGATCTCGGCCAGCAGGCGGGCCGAGAACTGGACATCGCCCGGCAGGCGAACGACCGGCTCGCTGCGCAGGTCGACGAGGATGCCCTCGGGCAGGGCACCGTTGCCGGCGCGTTGGGTGAGCACGAGCGCCGTCATCCTGCCCGAAGAGACTGCGAGGCGGGTCTCGAGCGAAGGCGTCGCCGACACCAGGACTGCGACGGCGCCGGCGAGCTTGGCGCGCATGAGGGCGAGGTCACGCCCCTGGTAGCGCGGCGAAGAGTCCTGCTTGTAGGAGAGATCCTGCTCTTCGTCGACGACGATCAGCCCGAGGGCCGTCACCGGCGCGAAGAGGGCCGAGCGCGGTCCGACCACGACCCGTGCCTCGCCGGTGCGGATGCGGGCCCACTCCTGCTGGCGCTCGGCGGCGCCGAGCCCCGAATGCAGCACGGCGAGCTCATCGGGAAAGCGCTGACGAGCCGCCGCTGCGAGCGCCGGAACGAGGGCAATCTCGGGCACCAGCAGCAGCACGCTCTTGCCGGCGGCAAGCGCCGCCGCCGCGGCGCGCAAGTAGACTTCGGTTTTGCCGGAACCGGTGACGCCACGCAGCAGAAAGCGTGCGAACTGGCCCTCGGCGAGGCTCCTCTCGAGCGTCTCGAGCGCTCCCGCCTGATCGCCCCGCAACTCGAGGAGCGCCGGCGCCGCCGAGCTTCCTCCTCCGAGCGCCATCAGGTGACGGTCGAGGCCGAGCCGGCTCGGCTGGGTGAAGCGCAGCAGGATTCCGAGGCCCGCGAGGCGGCGCAGAACGGCAGCGCTGCACGCGGCCCCTTCGCGGAGCTCGTCGGCGAGCGCCGGGCGGCCGAGAACGATGAGAAAGTCGATCACCGCCCGGCCCGCAGGCGATCGCCCCGCCCGGTCGCGGAGCTCTGTGGGGTCGCCCGGAGCGAGTCCGAACGCCGTCGAGTACCGTTCACCGCGCGCCCCGGCTTCGTCCCAGGCGAGGCCGCCTTCTTCGATCGCCGCGACCAGGACGGCTTCGATTCCGGGTTCGTCGAGGAGCTCTTCGATCTCCGAGATCCGCATCTGACCCCGTTCGAGGAGCAGCGCCTGCATCGCTCGCCCGACTTCGTCGTGATGCACCGCGAGCGCGCCGCGATCGGTGAGCCGGACTCGGCGGTCGCCCCAGGAATCGGCCTCGGCCGGAATCATCGCGGCCAGAACATCGCCCAGTGGCGTCAGGTAGTAGTCGGCGGCGAAGCGCGCCAGCTCGAGGAGCTCCGGGGGGAGAACGGGTTCGCGATCGATCAGCGCCTCGATCGCCCGGGTCGCGAATCCTTCGGGCGCGACGCTCCGGGTGGCAACGACATAGCCGGTCATGCGCCGGCGGCCGACCGGAACGCGGACGCGCGCGCCGGGACGGACCCGGGCCTGCTGATAGGGAGTCAGGTGATAGGTGAAGGTCTGGCCGACCGGCAACGGCAGGGCGATGTCGACGAAAGCCCTCGGCCGCCCAGGGGTCTCGGCGGGCGGCGCATCGGGAAAGAGCGGCTCGGTCATCCGGCTGCGGCCTGCGTCAAGGCTCCCCCTGTTCGAGGCATCTGCGGCAGAAAGAGAAACGGCCGCCCCTACTTCCGGAGAAGTGGGAGCGGCCGTGAGAGTGCGGCTTACACGGCGACTAGCTCGCGAGCAGGTCGCCCTTCTTCTTGCGTTCGATGCTGGAGGTGAGGGCACGCTCGACCTGCTGCTCGGCATCGCGCTCGGTGAGCCCCTTGACGTGGGCCACTTCGCTGACGATGAAGCTCTTGGCGCGCTCGTACATCTTCTTCTCGCGGAACGAGAGGCTCTTCCTCTGGCTGACGAAACGGAGATTCTTCAACACCTCCGCGACTTCTGTAATCCGGCCGGTCTTCATCTTCTCTACGTTCTGCTTGTAACGGCCCTTCCAGTCCTTCTGTGCCTCGACGCTACCGTTCTCGAGGATTCCGAACAGGGTCCGGATCTCCTTCGCCTCGCAAAGAGGACGCAGCCCGACGAGATCGAGGTTGTCCTTGGGCACCATCACCTTGGAATTTCCCGACAGGAGCCGGAGGTGATAACAGGTGCGCTCGGTGCCATCGATCCGGCTCGGAGCAATCTCCTCCACGACGGTTACGCCGTGATTCGGGTAGACGACCTTCTGACCGACTTTGAATGTCACGTCCTCTGCCCCCTTCTGTAACTATTGTCAGGCTGGGTACTTAGGATACGAGAGAGTCAACTGCCGACGCCGAAGAGTAGCCGAAAAACGGCCATTCGTCAACCCCCAGGGTGGCGCAACTAAGGCATAAAGAGTCCCCCCGCAAGGGAACTTTCCACAGGTTTTTCCACAGATTGACAGGCCCCGGCCCGGCCCGTAGCATCGCCGTCCCCACGCATCCTCAGCCGGAGTGGCGGAATGGCAGACGCAGGGGACTCAAAATCCCCCGTCCTCACGGGCGTGCAGGTTCGACTCCTGTCTCCGGCACCATTTGGAATCAGCGACTTGGCAGAGCTTCTGGAGAGTTCTCCCGGTCGATCCGGGGGTCATTTCGAGGTTGTCCTGGATCCGGATGCCTGCCCGGCCAGTCAAGAGGCGGGCGCGGAGACCGGCTTCGGTATCGGGAACTTCCAGCTGCCGTCCAGAACCGCTGCACCCGGCCGGTAGAGCCGCACGGTGGAGCTCCAACCCGGAGTGATCGGCAGGCAGTTGGAGGTTCTCTCCTGGCAGCCGCCAAATTGCACCGTGAAGGATCCGTCCCGGTTCGGCTTCGCCGTCCGGCTGTTCAGCGAGTCGGGCTTGTGCGCGTCGGCTTCTACCGTTTTCCTGGAGTTGTCGACGGTCAGCGACCAGAAGCCGTCGACCGGCACCTTCCGGACCGTCAGGAAGTGGACGGTCTGACCGTCGTTGCTCGCCGGCGTGACGGTCTCAGAGAAGATCGCGCTCCTCGGCGCGCTCCCCCACCCGATCGCCGTTCCAACTCGATGGCTCAAAGGATCGACTTCGGTTCGGGGGCCGAACATCTCACTCAGTCCGCCCCGCGCCGCGAGGTCCGCGAGCTCACCGCGCATCCTGTCCTGAGAGGCCTTCTCCCATCGCCGCACTTCGAACTTTCCGCTCTTCGCCTGCTCGACCCGGATCGCCCGCAAGAGCCTGCGGGCCTCCTTGAGATCCGCCTTGCGCTCGAGGTCGGCCTGGGCGCGTACGATCACGCAAAGGTAGCGCGTGCCGACCTGCTCCCGGGTGAAGGTGAACCTGCCCGGAGCGTGAGCGACGGCGATGGTGAAGTGGTCTTCCGAAACGACCTGCATCGAGAGATACCGCCCGGCCGGATCGGGCAGGGTGAAGGTGACCGGAGCCGCGTCGAGGTCGAAGACGGCCGCGGCGTCGAGCGTGGCGCGATCCCCCCGCACGCCGATCTGACCATCGATCGCAGCCGACTCTCGCTCTGGCTTAAGCTTGCCGAAAGCCCCCTGCTTCACGAGCCGCTGAAGATGGAGATCCGACTCCGCGCGGATGAAGTTGTCGGCATCGACCCACAGTTCCGGCGATCCGGCCGATCCACCCGTAGCAGGTAGCGCGAGAGCCATCGTGGAGACGGCGAAGAGCGTCACGATGCAGCGCAGAGTGAAGCTCGATCGACAAAACTGTTTCATGCGCTCCTGACGAATTTTATGAAAGTCCAAGGGCCGGCGCGACGGCACGATCGATGCGGAAGCGGTTCTCCGGATCCCACTGCTGCTTCACCTCGGCGAGGCGATCGAGGCCGCTGCCGAGCGCAGCGGTCATGCCACCGGGACTTCAGTCGCAGGATGAATCACCGCATCCGGCGCCGGGAGTTGCGCCGGGTCGAGGTAGAGCAGCTCCACCGCCGAACCGATTTCAGGAAACTGGAAATAGGCGAACTCGAAGAAGGTGCCGTTCGTCGACTCCTGCACGACCTCGCGCCCCTGCCGGCGGAGCTCCGCCTGAGCGGCGCGCGCCCCTTCGAGTGTGGGGTAGATCAGGCAGGTGTGGTGGAAACCGGGGCCGTGCTGTTCGAGATGCTCGTCGTAGACGCTTCTCCCGGTGTGCGGCGCGACGAGCTCGAAGTTCCCGCCGCCGACGTTGCACAACGCTACGCGGAAGCTGAATGCACTCTCCACCCCGTGGACTTTCGAGCTTGTCGGCACCAGGGTGAAGAGATTCCACGGCCCGATGCCGAGGGCGTCCGCCATCGCCTGCGTCGCCCCTTCGAGGTCGCGCACCACAAAACAGGTGTGGTGCAAGGCGGCGGGAATCGGCATGGTCATGCGATCTCTCCTTGGCGCAAGTCCTTGGCAAGCGGCTGCGCCCTTCGGGTCCGAGCATCTCGGAGCAGGGCGTGATTCTATCGCGGTTGCCACTCGGATCGGGCTCCGAAACAGCGGGGGCTGGACGTCGATCGCGCTTCAGCCGACGGTCGAGGCCGGACCGATCCAGCCATTCCGTCAGCGCGTCTCCGAATAGCCCGGTATTTTCTCGCCGAGCCGGATGTCGCGGCGGACGTTCCAGACGCCGTCGGCCCCTCGGGTGGGCGTCGCGACGCCGCTTCCGCCCCGGCCCCGGTCGTAGCTGGCGCGTTTCGCCGCGGTGAGGCGCGGGTCATCCGAGAACAGCAGGTCGTCGATGAAATAAGTGCAGCGCCCCGGCTCGATGACGTGCATGTGGACGTGCTGAGGAATATCGGTGTCCGGATACCCGGCCGGCCGAACGGTGTCGAATCGGTACTCTCCCCTGGCGTCGGTCTGCGCCCAGCCGCGCAGCCGCCCGTGCCGGGCTACCTTCGAATCGGCAGCGTTGGGGTCTGGCGGATAGTGTCCGCGGGCATCGGTTTGGTAGGCGTAGACGATGACGCCGATGGCGACGTTGCCGGCGCCATCCAGGACCGTGCCGGAGATCTGGAGAGGCTCGCCCGGCTCGTTGGCCGGGGCGATGCGCGCCAGCGCGGCGAGCGCTTCCGGAAGTCCGATGAAGACCGCCTCGCAACCCTCGCAAGGGAGCCCGACGACCGGTTCCAGCGCCCGCGTAGCAGCTCGTGGCGGCTCGCCGGCGCAACTCACGGATGGCATGGCGAGAACCAGGAAGAAGGCTCCCAGCGATCGCAGGAGCGTTCTGGGTCGGCGATCGCGCGGACGGTTCGCGGTGGCAGCTTGTGCGTTCAAGGTGCGCTCCTCTTGCGTTGGCCATTCATGTGCGTCGAAAGGCGCCCGGGCTGACGCCGTATTCGCGGCGGAAGGCGTTGCTGAAGTGACTTTGGTCCGCGAAACCGGCGGCAGCGGCGATCTCGGCGAGCGCTGCCGAGCTGCGCCTCATCAGCCGGCGCGCGCGCTCGAGACGGCAGCGCCGGAGATACTGGCCCGGCGACAGACCGAATGTCTGCCGAAATCGCCGCGCGAGATGGACCGGATGCACTCCGAGCGCCGCTGCAATCTCCCCCACCGACCGCGGCGCCACGTCGAGGCAGGAATCGCGCAACAGCTCCCGCGCTCGCCGCAGCCAGGTGGGTTCCCCGGTGAACCTGCCGACGGTGCAAACTGCGATGCGTTCCAGGAGCTCGAAGCACAGTCCCTCGGCGATGCAGGAGGCGAGATCATCACGCCCTGCGCTCTCCACCAGCAACTGCCTTACGAGAGGCACCGCCGACTCCCCCATGCACACACCTTTCGCCGGAAGCTTCGATTCTCTCTCGGCCTCCGCCAACGCCAGTGGCGAAATCGACAGGGTGGCGAACGCCGCCCGGGAAAGATCGGTGCCCGCCGTGAAACAGTCGCGATGGGACGTTCCCGGGGGGCTGTAGACGATCCGCGGCGCGGTGGCATCGGGCGTCGGTTCCGCGTTGGTCTCGTAGCAGCCGCGCAGGATGAAAACGAAATGGGCCTCGTCGTGACGGTGCGGCGCCACCTCGCGATTCGGCAGGTTGGGGACGAACTGCGCCAACCGGAAGCCGGGCAGCTCGCGCTCTCGCGCCGCGCGCCCAAAGAAACGCCCGAACGGCATCGGTGCGGCGAGCTCCATCGCGCCTCGGGAGGTAGCCATCGTCATGGCTTGAATACGAATGAGACTAGCCCAGGGTTGCTGCCCGGGCCGTTCGACGTCCCGCTCGCCAGAACAACCAGGCGCTCGCCGCGGCGAGAAAAATCGTGCAGAGGAAACTCCCTTCGGGCCCCTGGGCGCCCCCAGAGAGGGCGTCCGGCCCGTTCGGCGTCAGCTTCACCAGCAGCGCCGGAAGCCCCGTGGTGAGACCGGTAATCGGGAGCTCGAAGCCGACGGCGATCAGCCAGTTCCAGCCGGCGTGCCAACCCATGACGCCCCAGATGCTGTCGCTGCCGATCGCCCAGGCGCAGGCGAAGAGCGAAAAGACAAAGGTACCCAGCATGAGACTCCAGTGCTGGTGAGGGCTGTAGTGCAGAAGCATGAAGACGAGCGAGGTCAGAATGAGGGCCAGCGACAGATTGAGTTTCCGGGCGACCGCCGAGAGTAGCCAGCCGCGAAAGATGATCTCTTCGACGCTCGACTGGACGATGAAGCCCAGTAAGAGGATGGCGATCTGAAGCATCGCCGCCGGTGAGGTCCACGCCGGCAGGAAGGCTCCTTTCACGTACCCGCCGGCGAGCCAGATCGCCGCGACCACGAGAGCGGAGGTTCCCCCGCCGACTCCCAGACCGTGCAGGAAAGTGCGCAGACGCCGGCCTTCGACCAGACCGATCGTCGCCAGAGAGCGGCGCTCCACACCCCGGACCCAGGCCCACAGGAACGCGCCGGTGACGCTGAAATCGACGAACAGCAGGGCGCAGAACCCGGCGAAGCCGATCGGCCCGCCGCGTGCGTCCACCAGGCCGAGGGGCTGCTCGATCTTCCAGGCCGCGATCGCCGGTAGCGCCACGATCAGGATGCAAAGCACCGGGGTGAGCGCGCCCCATGGCAGCCAGCCTTTCGCGGGATCTGGAGAATAGAGAATTGTCGGTTTCATTTCAGCATATTGCACCCAAGGG
>JBDSRU010000317.1:0-3028 GCA_039929145.1 Thermoanaerobaculia bacterium | reverse complement strand
GAGGGCTACCAGAACCTGAAGCGCTTCCTCTTCGGCGACGTGCGCGTCGAAGCCCTGCTCGAGATCGACGCATTGACTCTGCCGCCGGACGTCCAGGCGCGGGTCGACGCGGGCAAGAAGGTCAGAGCGTCGTACCACGCCGAAGTCGTGGCGCGGGTGCGTGGCAAGCGCTGGGCGTTGCACCGGCGAACGGTCGACGAGGAGTCGGCGATCTTCATTCCCTACGCCAAAGTCGAGGCGAGAGAACCCGTCCACCTGGCGAGCGCTTTCCTGATGGGCTCCGAACGGGTCGACAAGGCCGGCAGAGGGCTCGGCTTCAGCCTCGACCTGGGCGTCGTCGTGCCGGAGTACGAGATCGATGGCGCCCTCTTCCTGAAGCAGCACTTCGAGGGTGGCTATCTCTATCGCGAGAAGGTCAACCTCGAGATCTTCTGGCACGACGACGAGCCGACGCTGCGCTTCGGCTTCGACAGCGAGGAGCCCAATCAGACGAGCCAGGACGCCGTGGTCTCGAAGATCGAGGAGAACGGCGGTTTCGTCGGCTACGAGTTCCGCATCCCGGTCGAGCAGGACACGAAACCGGGGATGAAAGGGAGCCTGATCCTGAAATCCTTCGGCTGGGGCTAGGTTGGTTCTGCCCTCTTGCTCGTCGATACCTGGAGGGGCCCGCTGATCCGCGGGCCCGATGGAGAAACCATGGGAAAGATCACCGCTGCACGCGCCTGGGCGAACAACGAAGTGGCTTACGTCGCATGGGAGATCGACGACACGATCGCCGGCTGCCTGGGGTTCGACGTCACCCGCGTCTACCTGAATCCGGACGGGACGGTCGCCAAGCGCCCCGACGGTCAGGAGGACCGGGTGTCGTGCGCCTCGTGGGTCGCTTTCAAGGGGCAGAAGAACCCCCTGTGGCTGCCGCAGGATACCGGCGTCTGGCCGGTACAGAAGCTCGCCTGGCGCGATCTCACCTTACGCAAGAAGCGCGACGGCATGGAGCGCCGGCCGGACGAGGTCCGGGTCCGCTACGAGATCAGGCCGGTGGGCGATCTCGACGCGAATCTGCCCGCCGTCCCACCGAACGGCCGGGAGATGCAGTTCGTGCCGCGTCGCGACGCGCAGGGAAACCGGATCATGAAGGCCAACGGCAAGCCTGCCTGGGACCGGGTGCGGGCGTTCGAAGGTCCGACGCGGGCGCTCGCCTATCTCGCGCCGGCCTTCACGACCAACGACATCCTCGTCACCTCGCGGCGCGGCAGCTTCCGCTCGACCTTCACCAACGGCATCCTCGCCGCGCAGTGGCTATCGAACGTCCTCAACGAGGACGGCGTCATCGAACAGAACGAGCTGATGGAAAAGATCGCCGACCCGGACGATCCCCACCGCAAGTACCTGGCGGGCGACGTCCTGCCGCTCCTGCGCGAGCTCTTCGCCCGCCCCGGCGAGCTCTACCTCGCGCTCTACGAGCTCGAGGACGAAGAGCTCGAGGCGCTGCTGGTGGCGAACGCCGCGCGCATCCACGTCATCCTCGCCAACACCGGCGTCGGCACGGGCGCCAACAAGGCGAAGTGGGACCTGCGCAACAAGGCGGCGAGGAAGCGCCTGATCGACGCCGGCGTCGACCTCCAGCACCGGATGTTCAACAACTCCACCCACATCGGTCACAACAAGTTCGTCGTTCACGTTCCGCCGGGCATCGCGCCGGGAAACCCTCCGGCGCCGCGCGCGGTGTTCACCGGCAGCACCCACTGGACTTCTACCGGTATCGCCGGGCAGACCAACAACGCCCTGCTGATCGAGGACGGCGCCGTGGCCGGCACCTATCTCGACTACTGGAATCGCCTGCTCGCCGACCCGCAGAAGGTGCCGAAGCCGTTCAGCCGGCCGATGAAGGACAACCAGCAGGGTAAGCCGTTCCGGGCGTCGAACGAGACCGTGGCGGAGAGCGTGCTCGCCTCCGGCGCCACGGTGCGGGTCTGGTTCTCTCCCAACCGTCCCGAGCGCCGCAAGCCGACGTCGAAGGCCCATCCGACCCCCGTGCCGCCCGACCTCGTCGAGGTCTACCGGCGCATGCGAATGGCCAAGGACGCGATCCTCTTCCTCGCCTTCTATCCCGGGCAATCGGGGCGCGACTGCATTATCGGCGAAGCGATCGACATCGGCCTCCAGGATCCCGAGCTGCTGGTCGCCGGCGCGGTCTCGAGCCCGCAGGCGATGCCCAACTACGTCGCGAAGAAGAAGGACGAGGACGGCGAGGTCGAAGTCGAGGGCGACTCGCCGACCACCTTCGACAACGGCAACGTCTCGATCGTGCGCGCGGCACGGATCGACGAGAAATCTCTCCTCGGCGACCTGGGCGTCGAGCAGTTGACCGCCAAGGGCGGAATCGGTGCGATCATCCACGACAAGGTCGTCGTCATCGATCCGCGTTCGCCCGACTGCACGGTGATCCTGGGCAGCCACAATCTCGGCTTCAAGGCCTCGTACTCGAACGACGAGAACCTGGTGATCGTCTCTGGCGACCGCGAACTCGCTGCCGCCTACGCGGTGCACATTCTCGACGTCTACGACCACTACCGTTTCCGGGCGATCACCGCCGAGCGGAAGAAGAAAGGCATGCCGGCCTGGTCGGGCTTCCTCGACACCACCGACGGCTGGCAGAAAGGTTATGTCGAGAGGAAGAAGGGCGCCCTGATGCGCTACTTCGCCTCCTGAAGCTCGAGTGCCACCCCGACGACGCTGCTATGGTTGCTGCAGCGAATCGGAGGCGAAGATGCTCAGTTATCGCCAGTGCTTCCTGCTTTTCGTCGTGGAAATCTTTTTATTGGCGCCGCTGGCGTCGGCGCAGGAGATCTTCGTCGACGACTTCGACGACGGCACGGCTTGCGCCTGGAGGGTCAGCGGTCCGGACCTCTGCGGGCTGTTCATGCATTCCGCGACGAATCTCTATCGGCTCGATGTTCCGGCGCCCACGCCGCTCCTGGTCGGACCGTTCACTACGGGCGGGCCAGCGATCCTCGACATCGCGATC
>JBDSRU010000316.1:0-5611 GCA_039929145.1 Thermoanaerobaculia bacterium | reverse complement strand
CGAGAACGGTGTCGGCTCCGACCGTCGCGATAGCCTCGACGCTCAAGCCGACCGAAGTGAGTTGTTCGGCCAGAGCCGCGAGCGCCGCAGGTACCTCCACCCCTCCATTTACCGAAGCCTTTGCTTGGAGATCGACATAGTCGGCGAGTCAATTGCACGAAAATTTCATCCGCGCACCTGGCGAAGGAGGCGTTCGTCGCTCTCGAAGAGCGAGCGGATGTTGGGGATACCGTACTTGTTCATCGCCACGCGGTCGAGGCCGAGTCCAAAGGCGAAGCCTGAGTAGCGATCGGGATCGATGCCGCAGTTGGCCAGCACCCGCGGATCGACCATGCCTGCGCCGAGGATTTCCATCCAGCCGGTATTCGAGCAGGTGGCGCAACCCTTGCCGTGACAGATCTGGCAGGTGATGTCGACCTCGCAGGAGGGCTCGGTGAACGGGAAGTAACTCGGGCGAAGGCGCACTTTCGTTTCGCGGGTGAAGAGGCGGGCGATGAACGCCTCGAGCGTCCCCTTGAGATCACCCATGGTGATTCCCTCGGCGACGCAAAGTCCTTCGATCTGATGGAACATCGGCGAGTGCCGAAGATCGTTGTCGTTGCGGTAGACGCGGCCCGGGCAGACGACGCGGATCGGCGGCTTGCGCTCGAGCATCGTGCGGATCTGTACCGGTGATGTATGGGTGCGCAACAGCCGTCCGTCCTCAACGAAGAGCGTGTCCTGGGCATCGCGGGCCGGATGGTCGTCGGGAAAATTCAGCAGCGCGAAGTTGTAACGATCGTCCTCGATCTCCGGGCCTTCGGCGACGCTGTAGCCGAGCGACCTGAAGACCGCTTCGATCTCGCGCGAGACCAGCGTCACCGGATGAAGTGCGCCGGTGGCCGGGCGACGGCCGGGGAGCGTGACGTCGAGGCGCGAGGCGCGCATGCGCGCCTCCTCCTCGCTCCGCGCCAGGCCGACTCCTCGTTCCGCGAGCGCCGCCTCGATGCGCAGGCGCAGGGCGTTGAAGGCGGCACCGAAGGCCCGCTTGTCGAGCGCCTTCGGAACCATCGCCTGCAACTCCTTGAGGCGTCCGCTGCGCGAGCCGATCCACGCGACGCGCAGCGACTCCCAGGCAGAGCGATCCTCCACTCTGGAAATCGCTGCTTCGGCCTCCGCCGCCAGCCGTTCCAGCTCTTCCGGGGTCGGGACCGGCTCGAGGATCGTCCCGGGCCCGCTCATGGCGTCAGGCCTTGGCTGCAGCCTGAGGAGCCTGCGCCAGCGCCTGCTTGGCGAGATCGACCAGGCCGGCGAAAGCCTTCGGATCCTCTGATGCCGCAAGCTGCGCCAGGACCTTGCGGTCGAGATCGCATCCTGCCGCCTTCAGCCCCGAGATGAAGTGGTTGTAGGAGATTCCGTACTGATGCGCGGCGGCGTTGATCCGGACGATCCAGAGTGCGCGGAAGTGCCGCTTCTTCTGCCGCCGGTCGCGAGTGGCGAACTTGCCCGCCCGATCCACCGCCTGCATGGCCATGCGGTAGGCATTCGACTTCGTGCCGTAGAAACCGCTGGAGAGCTTCAGGACCTTCTTGCGCTTGTGAGCGCGCTTGGCGCCACGTTTGACGCGAGGCATCGTTCCAACCCCGTTTCTCGCCCGGATTCATCGAATCAGGCGGGTAAGGCCTCGAGCACTTGCGCTAGCTGGCTCGTGGCTTCCGGCGGCCGGGACGGGTTTTTCCCGGCGCGACGGAAAGTGAGACTTCGTTCAGGAAATCATTGCGGCGATGGTCTTGCCCAAGGCCCCGCCCTGCACCACTTCACGACTCAACCGACGCTTTCGCGTGCGGGACTTCTTGGTGAGAATGTGGCGCTTTCCCGACTGCCCGCGCATCAGTTTCCCGTTGGCGGTGAGCTTAAAGCGCTTGGCAGCGCCCCGGTGCGTCTTCTTCTTCTGAGTAGCCACGTCCGACCTCGTTTCTACTGTGGTTTCGCGACGGCCGCGACCGCTAGCGGAGCTGCCGGCGCGGGTTCCGTCACCTTCTTCGCGACGCCTGCGGCGGGTGCCGGCGCAGGTTCCGTCGCCTTCTTCGCGGCGGCTGCGGCGGGTACCGTCGCAGAGTCCGTCGCCTTCTTCGCGGCGGCTGCAGCAGGAACCGGCGCAGAGTCCGCCACCTTCTTCACACTCTTCTTGCCCGGCCCGAAAATCATGTGCATCCGGTTGCCGGCCATCTCCGCGCTGCCTTCCGCGGAACCCTGCTCGCCGAGATCGGCGGTGAAACGCCGCAGCAGCTTGAGTCCCAGCTCCGGCTTCGACATTTCGCGGCCGCGGAACTGCACGGTCGCCTTGACCTTGTCGCCCTCGTCGAGGAACCGCACGGCGTTGCGCAGCTTCACGGTGTAGTCGTGGTCGTCGATGTTGGGGCGGAACTTGACCTCTTTGACCTGAATCGTCTTCTGCTTCTTTCGCGAATCGTGCGTCTTCTTCTTCTGCTGGTAAAGAAACTTCCCAAAATCCATGATCCGGCAGACGGGCGGTCGGGCCTCGGGTGCCACTTCGACCAGGTCGAAGAACTGCGCCTTGGCCATGCGCAGCGCCTCTTCGGTCGCAATGATCCCGACCTGCGTCCCATCAGCGTCGATCAGCCGGACTTCGCGAACCCGGATTCCCTCGTTGGTGCGTGCCGTCTTGTCGATGCGCTGCTCACCCCCCCAAGAGCGCGGGGCCGACGCAGGAACTTCCGCGGCCGGAACATCCGACTGCGGAGCGTCGCCCTTACCAGCAGAACTGCCGGAGTTTATCCGATCAGGAGGCCTCGGGCAAAGACGCCGCCCGGAGGGTCGACTGCGCGACCAGCCGGGGCACCAGCGTCGAGACCGCAATCGCGCCAAGGTCTTCGCCCGACCGCAGCCGCACGGCGAGGCTGCCCTGCTCGGCCTCCTTGGCGCCGGCGACCAGCATGTACGGCACCTTTTCGAGCTGTGCCAGGCGGATCTTGTAGCCCAGTTTCTCGTTCGACTCGTCGAGCTCGACCCGCAACCCTGCCGCGGCGAGCGTCGCCGCCACCCCGCGGGAGTACTCCAGGGTCTTCTCCGAGATCGGCAGGATCTTGACCTGCACCGGCGCGAGCCACATCGGGAAGGCCCCGGCGGTGTGCTCGATGAGGATCCCCAGGAAGCGCTCGAGCGACCCGAGCATCGCGCGGTGGATCATCACCGGCCGCGGAAAGGTGCCGTCGCCGGCGACGTATTCGAGCTCGAAGCGCTGCGGCATCTGGTAGTCGAGCTGGATGGTGCCCAGCTGCCACCAGCGCCCGATCGCGTCCTTGAGCTGAAAGTCGATCTTCGGGCCGTAGAACGCACCGTCGCCAGCGTTGACGATGTAGCCATCCGCTCCGAGGTTCGCATCGAGCGCGCCGCGCAGGGCCTCTTCCGCGCGATTCCACAGCTCGTCGCTGCCGAGCGACTTCTCCGGCCGGGTCGAAAGGTTGACTTTCACCTCGTCGAATCCGAAGGTTCGGTAGACCGCGAAATACATTTCGATCAGCGCGCGGACCTCGGCGCCGATCTGCTCCTCGGTGCAGAAGATGTGGCCGTCGTCCTGGGCGAACGAACGCACCCGGGTCAGCCCCGAAGTCACACCGCTGCGTTCGTAGCGGTGAAGGCGCCCGAAGTCGGCGTAGCGGATGGGCAGGTCGCGATAGGAACGCTTGCGCGTGGCGAAGATCAGACAGTGCGTCGGACAGTTCATCGGCTTGACCGCGAACTGGCGCTCGTCGACTTCGGTGAAGAACATGTTCTCGCGGTAGTTCGCGTAGTGCCCGGAGGTATGCCAGAGCTCGACGTCGAGAATCTGTGGCGTCACCACCTCGCCGTAGCCGCGGCTCGCGTAGAGCTCGCGGACGTAGTCGACGAGGCCGTTGTAGACCGCGGCGCCCTTGGGGTGGAAGAACGGCGAGGCCGGCGCGAGCGGCGAGAAACTGAACAGATCGAGCTCGACTCCGAGCCGGCGGTGGTCGCGGGCGCGCGCCTCCTCGAACGATTTCTCGTAGGCCTCGAGCTCCTTCTTCGAGGTGAAGGCGGTGCCGTAAACGCGCTGCAGCTTCTCGTTCTTCTCGTCGCCTTTGAAGTAGACGCCGGAAGATTCGAGGAGCTTGATGGCGCCGATCTGTCCGGCGCGCTGCAGGTGTGGACCGCGACAGAGATCGAGAAAACGGCCGTGGCGATAGAGCGTGATGGTGTCGCCTTCGGGGATGTCTTTCAGGCGCTCGAGCTTGAGGTCGTTCCCGCGCTCGCGAAAGACAGCGAAGGCCTCTTCGCGCGACACCTCGACGCGCTCGAAAGGCGCATCCTCGGCGACGATCTCGCGCATCTTGGCCTCGATCTGCTCGAGGTCCTCGGGAGTGAAGGCGCGCGCAAAGCGGAAATCGTACTGGAACTTCTCGCTGTGGTCCTTGCGCCCGGCGTCGTAGAGCGCCTCCGGCCAGAGCCGCGTCACCGCATCGGCGAGGACGTGTTCGGCCGAATGCCGGACGAAATCTCCCGCTTCGGGACTGCGGGTCGTGAAGAGCTTGAACGCTCCGCCCGCGGTAAGCGGTTCACGCAGGTCGATCCGGCGGCCGGCGAGCTCGGCGCCGACCGCATCCTGAGCCAGCCGCGGACCGATCGACAGGGCGACCTCGAGCGCGGTGGTGCCGGCGGCAACCGCGCGCTCGGAACCATCAGGGAGGGTCAGTACGATGGACATGGAATCCTGTATCGATTGCGATGCGTGGGGAGGTCGCGAGGACCTGGTAGGCGCTCCCGGACTCGAACCGGGGACCTCTACCGTGTGAAGGTAGCGCTCTAACCAGCTGAGCTAAGCGCCCGCATATTTCCTGCTGCTTTTCAAACTCTGTCGGTTTCTTTCCTGCGCCTGCCGTGCGAACGGGGGAGAGACTTGGTAGGCCCGAGTGGGCTCGAACCACCGACCTCAACGATGTCAACGTTGCGCTCTAACCAACTGAGCTACGGGCCTCCTGCACTCCCACCGCTACTGCCGCGACCGCTCGCCCGCTGCCTTCCTGATCGGACGGCCCTGCGCAAGCCGCTGCAGCGGAGGAACTTAGCAAGCGGCGCGCAGAGCTGTCAACCGGGCGCCGGGTTCGCGCCGGCCGGCGCGGCCGGGGCCACCTCACCGCGACGCGCCCGCTCGACCGCGGTGAAGTGCTCGAGGTGCTGCTCGACGGCCCGCTGAAGAGTGGTCTTCGTGCCGGCTTCACGCAGCCGGGCGAGTGCCTTTTTCCACTCCTTGCCGCCGCAGGCGGCGCGGGCGCGCTCGATCGCCCCCTCGACCGAAGAGCGGTCGCCGCTGCAATAGAACGGATAGTCGTCGCCGAGGAGCTCGATCGCCGCAGCGTCGCGCGTGGTCACCAGGACCGCGCCGCAGGCAGCGGCGTTCGCTACATCCGCTCCGGGCTCGTAAAGCTCGGCGGCTCCGGGCGGATGCAGCGTCAGGTGGCAGTTGAATTGCGCCGAGTGGCGCAACGGGTGGCTGTCGATGAACGCCACTCCGCGGATCTTTCCGAACTGTCCGCCGGCGGAGCCGGCGCCGAAACAGGCGGCCTTGAACTCGCCCGCGGCGACGCCGTGCGGG
>JBDSRU010000315.1:0-3619 GCA_039929145.1 Thermoanaerobaculia bacterium | reverse complement strand
ATTGCGATCAGCGCGCCGGGATCTCGGAGCCGACGCGGTTGAGCTGAAAGGTCACGCCGAGTGACCAGGTCGCGAGCGCTTCCGAAACGGACTGCTCGCGAAAGTGAAATTCGCTCAAAGGCCGGTGACTGGGTCGCGGATCGAGGAAATCAGGAACGCCGAGCGAAGGATCGAAAGTTTGGCTCCAGAGCCGATACCGCCAGCCTTCGCGCTCGAACAGCTCAGCCCACTCATCGACGCGCAGATTCGAGAGATGCCACGGGTTGCGCCGATTCCAGTCGAGAGAGAACTCGTCGGCGATCCACGGCACAGCGGCGAAAAGGGAACCTGACTCCTTCAAGCCGCGCTTGCGGGAATCGAGGAAGGCGACTGGGCTCGCCAGATGCTCGAGAACGTTGGAACAGGCGACGATATCGAATTCGCGCGCGGCTAGCTCGAGCGCTGAGCAATCCTCCACCCGGAACTCGACACGGCTCCTGCCATACCGGCGCCGGGCATACCGGACGAAGCGAGAGTCCGAATCGATACCCACCGCCGAGGCCGCCCCCGAAGCGGCAAGGAGGGCCGTACCGTAGCCGGCGCCGCTCCCGGCGTCCAGAACCCGTTTCCCCGGAACCCACTGGGCGATGAATGCATAGATCGAGCGGTGGGCGAGAAAGAGATCTGTCTCCATTCCGGGCCAAACGCACTCGCTGTGCAGAAGAAACCCTGTCGCGACTTTGCCTGCAACCGTTGCCACCCTTGCCGCCAGTATCTGGATCCTCAGCCTCACTGACTGAATATAGCGGGTCGGCCAGGACGGTCGCCTCCCGCCGGGGGTGGGGCTGTCCTTGGCCCCTCCGGCTCCCGCTTCTCGCGGAGTGGGTCAATCGGCCTACTTTCGGGCCGCGTACGGCCGTCAAGGGGAGAGCCGATGAGAGCTCCAGCGACGACGTTGGTATTGCTTCTGGCGATGTGGGCCGGGGTGTCCCCAGCGGCAGAGATTCAGCCGCTGGGCGAGCCGTTCCGGATCTCGGATCCGAATGCGGTCCACTCCTCCGGCCCGCGCCTCGCGGTCGATCGAGAGGGCGGATTCACCGCGATCTGGACGCGCCAGCGCCCGAGCTCAGGCGCCAAGGTCCAGGTGGCCACCTACGATCGCGACGGTCACGTGCGGATGCATCGCGAGGTCGAGGGCTTCACTCCGCGCGACTTCGGGAGCGACGGCCTGGGAAACCTCGTCGTGGTGGGCCAGTCCCGTGACAATGATTCAACCCGGATCTTCGCCCTTCGATTGGCGCCCGATGGCGAGCCGATCGGTGGCCAGGTGCGGGTGAGCGAGGCCCAGTTCGCAGAGAACCAGGACCCACGCGTCGCGGTGAGCTCCAGCGGCGACTTCGTCGTCGTTTGGAACGACCGCACGAGTTTCCACAACGAGTACGGTGGCGACGTGCGAGGACGCCTTTTCGATCGCCAGGCGCGGCCGCTCGGACCCTCCTTTCGCCTCTCCGATCTGGAGCCGGGCTCGTTGAACCGCCCGGTCGTTGCCTGGCTCTCAGGCGGTGGATTCGTCGCCGCGTGGCACTCAACGCCGCAGGATGGAGTCTGGCAAATCTTCGGAAGGCGATTCGGAACCGCCGGGGCGCCTCGGGGCGGCGCCTTCCCGATCACAATCTCGGAGGCGGCACCCTCTACGCCGAGGGTGGCGGCGGCTTCGGACGGCGGCTTTCTCCTCGCCTGGACTCGTGAACGCGAGACTCCAGGGGTGCGAGCGATGGTGGCCCGGGGTTTTCGCGAGGACGGATCCCCGCTCAGCGGCGAAGTGGAGGTCTCGGCAGGGGGGAATTCGAACGCTTCGGATTATCTAGTGAGCGTCGCCGCGCTCGCCGAGGGTCGCTTCGTCGTGGGCTGGCTGGACGCCCCACAGCTCTACACGAGCAAGTTGGTGGTGCGGATCGTCGACAGGAGGGCCCAGCCGGTATCGCCCATCACCGACACAGGAGCCGAAAGCCCCTGGGGCACGACCAGCAGCTTCATCTCGAGGCTCGCCGGATCCGAGTTCCTCGTCGTGTGGGAAGAGATTGGCGAGAGTTACCCTCGGACAGCTGCGGTGCACGCCCGGCGCCTACTTTTCCGAGAGCGCGGCGAGGTTTGCCTGCCCGGCCCGGAGACACTCTGCCTCGGCGATTCCAGATTCGAGGTCCGTATCGAGTGGCGGGCATTCGACGGCCGCCTTGGCGAAGGGACGGCGTTTCCACTCACCGGTGACTCGGGTCTCTTTTCCTTCTTCGATCCGGAGAATCTCGAGATGCTCGTCAAGGTCGTCGATGCCTGCGCGGAGTTCGATCGCTATTGGGTCTTCGCTGCAGCGACAACCAATGTCGAGTACACGATGACGGTAACGGATCGTCTGAGCGGACGATCACGCACCTACTTCAATCCCCTGGGGACACGTTCCCCCGCGATCACCGACACGGAGGCCTTCGATTCTTGTCCCTGATCCCGCGCCGGAGCGCTTGGCCGAGATGGCCTCCTGCGCCGGAGCTTCCTGCTGACCGCTTGCTCACGTGGTGAGGTGCAGGAGGCGCCAGTCGCGGTTTCCGGATCGGCCTTGCCGTAGGATTCCCGGAATGCGCTCGAGCTCACAGACGCCTCTCCGCTTCGAGTCCGGGACGGAGCCGAGCTGAGAATCTGTGTCCTCGGCGCCGCGGGCGCCATGGCGGAGGTCGTCCTCAAGGATCTCGAGATGTTCGCGCCCGAGGCGGAGGTGACGGCGGCGGACTTCCGCGAGTTCGCCCCGAAGACCGCCAACGCGCGTTTCGCCGAGGTCGACGTGCGCGACGAGGCGGCGACGGCGCGGCTCCTTGCCGGGCACGAGGCGGTGCTCAACTGCGTCACCTATTACTGGAACCTGCCGGTGATGCGCGCCGCGCTCGCGGCGCGGGTGCCGTACAGCGATCTCGGCGGGCTCTATCACGGGACGCAAAAGCAGTTCGAGCTCCACGACGACTTTGCCGCTGCCGGCGTTCCGGCGCTCCTCGGCATGGGTTCGACGCCCGGGATCACCAACGCCATGGCGGGGTACCTGGCGCGCGATCTCGACCGGGTGCATGAGGCGCACGTCCGGGTCGGCTGCCTCGATCGGGGCGCTTCGGGTCCGCTGCCGATCCCCTACGCGCTCGACACCGTGCTCGACGAGTTCGCCCTCGAGCCCTATGTCGTCGAAGGGGGCGTCGCGCATCCTGTGCCGCCGCGGAGCGGCGAGGAGGAGATCGACTTTCCGCCGCCCGTCGGCAGAATGCGGGCGATCTACACCCTGCACTCGGAGGTCGCGATGTTCGTCCGCTCGTTCCCCGGCCTTTCGGCGGCAAGCTTCAAAGTGGCGTTCGAACCGACGTTCATGGAGAAGGTGCGCTTCCTTGTCGAGCTCGGCTTCGCGGGTCGCGAACCGGCGGTCGGGGCGGTCTCGCCGCGCCAGATGCTGCTCGCCCTCGGCGCGGCGCAAGCACCAGTGGGTGGGGAACCTGACGACTGCGACGTCCTGCGGGTGGACGTCACAGGCGAGAAGGACGGCCGCCCGGTTCGCCTTCGCGGTGAATCGATCATCGCCGCGCATCGCGACTGGGGCTTCGGCGCGGGA
>JBDSRU010000314.1:0-6042 GCA_039929145.1 Thermoanaerobaculia bacterium | reverse complement strand
CGTTCTCGGCTGCGGCCGCCGGGCTGCTCGCGGCCTCTTCGGCGACCGGCGTGTCGGCGACCGGCTGTGCTTCCGCCTGGGTGGCCGCGCTGGTCGTGGTCGTCGCCTCCTCGGCAGGCGCGGGCGTGGAAGGAGCGGTCTCGACGCCGGTCTCCCGGGCGTCGGACGATTCAGGCGTGACTTGGGTGTTCTCGAGCTCGGACATGCGGGACTCCGTCATGCAAGTTTCGGGGCTGTTCCGGCGAAGGCCTCCGGGGAGGCGCGGCTTCTCCGAAGGATAGCGCAAGAAACGCGCGGAGCGAAGCGGCCGGCCGAGAGGGGCGAAGGCTGGTCCGTTTTTTCTGCGCCGCGGGTCGCGCCGATCCACGCGCGGACAAGATCCTCGCGGCTAGACTGCGCGGCTTGAGGCCCAAGACCCGATTCGCCTGGTTCGTCACTCCGCACGGCTTCGGGCACGCCGCACGCTCGGCGGCGATCGTCGAGGCGCTCGGCCGGTGTCTGCCCGAAGTCGAAGTCGAGCTGTGGACCTCGGTGCCGCGCTGGTTCTTCGCCGAGTCGCTCTCCGTGCCGTTTCGCCACCGGGAGCTCGTCTGCGACGTCGGTCTCGTTCAGACCAGTCCGGTGGCGGAGGACCTGCCGGCATCCCTGGCGGCGCTTGCGGCCTTCTGGCGCGCCGCGGAGCAGGGACGCACCGGCGAAGTGGCGGCGGAGCTCACGCAGGCGGGGGTCGCGTGCGTGATTGCCGACATCGCGCCCTTCGGCCTGGACGTGGCGCGCGCCGCGGCGCTGCCGTCCGTGCTGATCGAAAACTTCACCTGGGACTGGATCTACGAACCGCTGGCTGCGATCGAGCCGCGCTGGGCGGACTGGAGCGAGAGGCTGGGGAGGAAGTTCGCCAGCGCCGATCTGCACCTGCAGCTCGAGCCGTGCTGCCTTCCGGCAAGAGATGCCCAAACTGTCCCCCCCGTGGCGCGCGTGCCACGGGCGAGGAGCAGCGAGACGCGCGGGCGCCTCGGCATTCCGGCCGGGGATGCGTTCGTCCTGATGAGCTTCGGCGGCGTCGAGAGTCAGCTCACTACCCTGGAGCCACTCGCCCGGTTCGCCGGCGCCACATTCGTGATTCCCGGCGCGAGCGCGGACGAGCGTCGCGAGGGGAACCTTCGACTGTTGCCGCACCGCACGCCGATCTACCATCCGGACCTGCTCGCCGCGGCCGATGTCGTGGTCGGCAAGCTCGGCTATTCAACGGTCGCCGAGACGGTCGCCGCAGGCGGTCGCATGCTCTACGTTCCGCGCCCGGGATTCCGTGAATCGGCGGTGCTGGCGCGCTATGTCGAAGCGCGGCTCCCGACCGAGGCGATGACTCTGGCCGAGCTCGCGAGCGGAGAGTGGGTCGCGCGGCTCCCGGAGCTTCTCGCCCGGCCTCGTCCGAAAGCTCGAGTGAGCGTCGGCGCCGCGGTCGCCGCAGCACAGATCGCGCGGTGGTGGGCAGAGCACGGATGACGGAGGGCTGACGGGAATCCCGGTCCTACAGTGCTGAGGCCGTGCCGATCGACCCGCAGCGATGCCGTCGTTGGATTGGTCTCAAAATCCGCCGCAGCTCAATTGCACAAAGGTCCCAATTTCCGGATGACGTCGGCACGCCGTCGGGCTGTTGTTGGCAGGCCACCGGTCGTCCGCGTCACCAGATGCACATCGCCAATCGGACTTCCAGGCTGGCGGAGTCGGCGTCCAGCGCTCACCGTAGGGAGAAGGGGCCTCTGGCACCCAGCCCGAGAAGCAGCGCCGGGTAGACTCAGGCCGTAATCTTGCATTCTGGAACGGAACTGGAGGAGTTCATGACTCGACGAAGTGATCGACTGCGCACGTTCCTGCTGTTGGCTAGCGGGTTTGCCGGCCTTTGCGCCGCCGCCGTCCCCGCAGCAGGGCAGACGGCCCCGACCCTCGCGGCACGCTATGCCGGTACCGGCTCCTACGAAATCCGTGGGGGTGGCGGCACCTGGGAGTTGTCCGACGCGCGCGTCGTGCTGGGCGACGGCGGAACGGTGACGATCGAGGTCAGCGGGCGCAAGATCCAGCTCGCGATGCGCGGCAAGGTCACCAGCTACAACGGTCGCGAGCACGTCAACATCGCGCTCGACACTTTCGACGGCAAGCCGACCTCTGCCTCCGGTTGGATGGAGATCGATCGCCGCGGCGGGTTCTCGCGGCTCGAAATCGACGGCAAGACGCCGGTACGCCTCGGCATCTCGTTCCAGTCCAAGGGTTCCAACCTGGAACCGGCCCCGGCGCCGACGCCGGCACCGGCTCCCTCGGGCTTGACCGAGGAATACGGACTCAATCGGCGTGGCGCCGACTACCGCAACTTCGAGGCCGACGGCCTGCGCACCTGCCAGGAGGCCTGCAAGGGTGACACTCGCTGCCGCGCCTACGCCTACAACCTCAATCGGCGGATCTGCTACCTGAAGTCGCAGGTGACCGAGGCGACCTCGGATCGTGAGGTGACCTCGGGCGTCAAGCAGGGCTGGGGCGGCGGAGAAGGCGGCGGGGGAGGCGGCCAGGCAAACCTCACCGAGGAGCGCGGGCTCGACCGGCGGGGCAGCGACTACAGTGACTTTCGCGCCCGGGATCTGTTCGATTGCCAGGACTCCTGCCGGCGGGACGATCGTTGCCGGGCCTACTCCTTTGACACGAGGGATCGCTCCTGCTGGCTCAAGGAGCGCGTCAACTCGCAGCAGCACAACCGCGACATGGTGACCGGCTACAAGGAGTAGCGCGCGCCCGGGAGACCCTGCGGAGCGCGCGGCGTCGCGCGGCACTCGGAGCGCCAGCGGGTGCCGCGAGAGTGCGAGTCGCGGCTGATAAGATCCGCACTCGCATGCCAAAACGAAGCGACATCTCCTCCATCCTGGTGCTCGGCTCCGGGCCGATCGTCATCGGGCAGGCCTGCGAATTCGACTATTCGGGCACGCAGGCCTGCCGGGTGCTCCGCCGCGAGGGTTATCGGGTTGTACTGGTCAACTCGAATCCGGCGACGATCATGACCGACCCGGAGATGGCCGACGCCACTTACGTCGAGCCGCTCACTCCGGAGGTGGTCGAGAAGATTCTCGAGAAGGAGCGCCCCGACGCCATCCTGCCGACGGTCGGAGGGCAGACCGGCATCAATCTCGCGATGGCGCTTCACGAGCGCGGCGCGCTCGTGAAGTATGGCGTCGAGCTCCTCGGTGCCGGTATCGAGGCGCTCTCGGTCGGCGAAGATCGCGAGCTCTTCAAGCGCGCGATGGAAGAGATCGGACTGCGCGTCTGCCGTTCCGGCCATGCCACCTCGGTCGCCGAATCGCGCGATATCGCCGCGGAGATCGGATATCCGGTCATCGTCCGGCCGAGCTTCACGCTCGGCGGTGAGGGCGGCGGCACCTGCTACAACCGCGACGAGCTTGACGAGATCGCTTCGACCGCGCTCGAGGCCAGCCCGTCGCACAAGGTGCTCATCGAAGAGTCGGTGCTGGGCTGGAAGGAGTTCGAGCTCGAAGTCATCCGCGACCGGATGGACAACGCCATCGTCGTCTGCTCGGTCGAGAATTTCGATGCCATGGGTGTTCACACTGGCGACTCGATCACCGTGGCGCCGCAGCAGACGCTCTCGGACGACGAATATCAGGCGATGCGCGACGACGCCTTCAAGGTCATCCGGCGGGTCGGCGTGGCGACCGGCGGCTCGAACATCCAGTTCGCGGTTTCGCCCGAGACCGGCGAACGGATCGTCATCGAAATGAATCCGCGGGTCTCGCGGAGCTCGGCGCTCGCCTCGAAGGCGACCGGTTTTCCGATCGCCAAGATCGCGGCGCTGCTCGCGGTCGGATTCACTCTCGACGAGATCCCGAACGACATCACTGGCAAGACCTTCGCCGCCTTCGAGCCGACGCTCGACTACACCGTGGTGAAGATTCCGCGCTGGGCATTCGAGAAGTTTCCCGGAGCCTCGACGACGCTCGGCACGGCGATGAAGTCGGTCGGCGAGGTTATGGCGATCGGCCGCAACATCCACGAGTCCATGCAGAAGGCGTTGCGCGGGCTCGAGACGGGGCTGAGCGGGTTCAACCAGGTCGATCATCTGGTCGGCGCGCCGCGTGCGGAGATCGAGGCGGCGCTGGCGATGGCGACGCCGGACCGGTTGCTCGTGGCCGCGCAGGCTCTGCGCGAGGGCTTCACGGTGGCCGAGGTGCACGCGATCGCGAAATATGATCCGTGGTTCCTGGAGCGGATCGCCGAGATCATCGCGGCCGAGGCCGAGGTGATGAAGGACGGCCTGCCGATCGACGCGGCTGGCATGCGGCGGCTGAAGAGCATGGGGTTCAGCGACAAAAGGCTCGCGTGGCTGGCGCTGCAATCGGCCAACCTGCGCGGCATGAACCGCGGGATCGCGCGCGGGTCGGGGCTGATCCACGAGGTGGTCAAGGCGATGACCGGCGGCGTGACCGAGGACGAGGTGCGCGCGCACCGCGTGAAGCTGGGCGTGCGGCCGGTGTTCAAGCGGATCGACACCTGCGCGGCGGAGTTCGATGCGAAGACGCCGTATATGTATTCGACCTATGAGGCGCCGAGCTTTGGCGAGCCCGAGAACGAGTCCGAGCCGACCGACCGGAAGAAGATCGTCATTCTTGGCGGCGGGCCGAACCGGATCGGGCAGGGGATCGAGTTCGATTATTGCTGCTGCCATGCGTGCTTTGCGCTGGCGGATGCCGGCTATGAGACGATCATGGTCAACTGCAACCCGGAGACGGTCAGCACCGATTACGACACGTCGGACCGGCTGTATTTCGAGCCGCTGACCGCCGAGGACGTGCTGGAGATCCTGCATGTCGAGCAGCAGAACGGGACGCTCGTTGGCGTGATCGTGCAGTTTGGCGGGCAGACGCCGCTGAACCTCGCGCGCGCCTTGGAAGCCGCCGGGATTCCGATCCTCGGGACAACCCCGGATGCGATCGATCTGGCGGAGGACCGTGAGCGGTTCGCGGCGCTGATCACCAAGCTGGGGCTGTTGCAGCCGGCGAACGGGCTTGCGCGGAGCCGCGACGAGGCGGTCGCTGCGGCGGAGCGGATCGGCTATCCGGTATTGATGCGGCCTTCGTATGTGCTCGGCGGGCGGGCGATGGAGATCGTCGATACGCTCGGGCAGCTCGAACATTACATCGCGACCGCGGTGCAGGTGTCGGGCGACTCGCCGGTGCTGATCGACCAGTATCTGCGCGACGCGATCGAGGTGGATGTCGACGCGATCTGCGACGGCACCGACGTGGTGGTCGCGGGCGTGTTGCAGCATATCGAGGAGGCGGGCGTCCATTCGGGCGACAGCGCCTGCTCGATCCCGCCTTACTCGTTGTCGGCGGAGATCATCGCCGAGATCGAGCGGCAGACGGTGGCGCTTGCGCATGCCTTGTCGGTCGTCGGCCTGATGAACATCCAGTTCGCGGTGAAGGACGGGCTGGTCTACCTCATCGAGGTCAACCCGCGTGCGTCGCGGACCGTGCCGTTCGTCGCCAAGGCGATCGGCGTGCCCATCGCGAAGATCGCCGCGCGCGTGATGGCGGGCGAGAAGCTGAAGGACCTGCCGCCGATCGACCGGCATATCCCTTATTATGCGGTGAAGGAGGCGGTGTTCCCCTTCAACAAGTTCCCGGGCGTCGATCCGGTCTTGTCACCGGAAATGAAGTCGACGGGCGAAGTCATCGGAATCGATCCCGATTTCACGATCGCATTCGCCAAGGCTCAGCTTGGCGCGGGGACGGTGTTGCCGACCACGGGTAATGTGTTCGTCAGCGTGAAGGACGGTGACAAGGCGATGATCGTCGAGGCGGCCAAGGCGTTGATCGACACGGGCTTCAAGATCGTCGCGACCGGCGGCACCGCGGATCACTTCGCGCGCGCCGGCCTGGCGGTGGAGAAGGTCAACAAGGTCGCGCAGGGGCGGCCGCATATCGTCGACCGGCTGAGCGACGGCGATGTCGCCTTGGTCTTCAACACCACCGAGGGCTGGCA
>JBDSRU010000313.1:0-2984 GCA_039929145.1 Thermoanaerobaculia bacterium | reverse complement strand
CGCCCTGGTCCGATTCGATGACGCGGTTGCGGCCGCCGCCGCCATCGCGGCGCGGAATGGGGAGACGCTGGTCGTGGTTCTCGGCGACCATGCCACCGGCGGACTCTCCATCGATTCGCGCTCGAGCGCGGGCGAGCTCGCGCTCTCGTGGGCCAGCGGAGGACACACCGGGGAGCCGGTCCCCGTGTTCGCTTACGGCCCGCCCTCGGCGGCGGCGCGATTTGGTGGAATGCACGACAATACCGAGATCCCTCACCTCGTCGCGGCGGCGCTGGGCCTCGAGTTCCCGCCGCCTGCCTCGACACGGTGAGCGAGCTTTCGAAGAGCATCCGGAGGGTTTTGTGACGACACGATTCGGCCGCTCGATGCTCGAGCACTTTGCGCTCGACCCCGCGATCACCTACCTCAACCACGGGACCGTCGGAGCGCCGCCGCGACGGGTGCTCGCCGTGCAGCAGGCGATCCGCGACGAGATCGAGCTCCAGCCGTCGCGGTACCTGCTGCGGGAGCTGTCGGAAATCCGCGTCGGGGCGCCGCGCGCCGAGCCGCCCCGCCTGCGCACCGCGGCGGCGGAGGTCGCGGCCTTCTTCGGCGCGCGCGGCGAGGATCTGGTCTTCGTCGACAACGCGACGACTGGCGCCAACGCCGTTCTGCGGTCGATCCCCTTCATTGCCGGCGACGAGATCCTGGTGACCTCCCTGGGCTACGGCGGAGTCGCCAACGCGGCGCTCTACGTTGCGCGCGAGCGCGGCGCGACGCTCCGCGAAGTGGCGATCTCCCCGGCGGCGACGCAGCCGGACGAGATCGTCGAAGCGATCGACGCCGCGCTCGGCAGCCGGACACGCCTGGCCATCATCGATCACATCGCTTCGGACAGCGCGCTCCTCCTGCCGGTCGCTGAGATCGCGGCGCGCGCCCGGGCCAAGGGCGTGCCGATCTTCGTCGACGGCGCTCACGCACCCGGAGCCATCGCTCTCGATCTGCCGTCGATCGGCGCCGACTGGTACGTCGGCAATCTTCACAAGTGGGCCTGGGCACCGCGCAGCACGGCGATCCTCTGGGTGAGCCCCGAGCGCCAGTCGACGCTCCATCCCGCGGTGATCTCCTGGGGACTGGACCAGGGGTTCACCACCGAGTTCGACCTTGTCGGCACGCGCGATCCCTCGCCCTGGCTCGCGGCGCCGGCGGCTCTCGAGCTCCTCGCCGAGTTCGGGGCGGAAGAAGTTCGCGCCTACAACCACGACCTCGCCTTTCAGGCCGGCGAGCGCCTGGCGGCGCGCTGGGGGACCGAGTTCAGGACGCCGCGTTCGATGGTGGCTTCGATGGTCTCCGTGCCCCTGCCGGCGCGCTTCGGCGGCATCAAGGCGGATGCGGCGCGGCTGCGTGATCTGCTGCTGTTCGAGGACGGAATCGAGCTTCACATCGCGGCGCGCGGCGACCGGTTGGCGGCGCGGGTCGCGATCCAGATCTACAACGACCTCGCCGATGTCGATCGCCTCGGTGAGGCGATCTCCAGACGTTGAAGCGCTAGAGGAGGAAAGGGCCGACATGGCGAGACTGTTGCTGCTGTCCAACTCGACCAACCATGGCGAGCGCTACCTCGCGCACGCGGCGGACGAGATGCTCGATCTGCTCGGCGGTTGCCGGCGGATTCTGTTCGTCCCTTTCGCGCTCGCCGATCGCGGCGGCTACACCGCGAAGTTCCGCACCCGGCTCGAGGAGCTCGGATGCGCGGTCGACGGATTGGCCGCGGACGCCACGGGTCTGCGCCAGATCGAGACCGCCGAGGCGGTCTTCGTCGGTGGCGGTAACACCTTTCGCCTGCTCAAGACATTGCAGGAGGCCGAACTCCTCGCGCCGCTTCGCGAGCGCGCCCTCGCCGGCATGCCTTACCTCGGTGCGTCGGCCGGCATCAACCTCGCTGGCCCGACCATTCGCACTACCAACGACATGCCGATCGTCGAGCCGCGAGACTTCAAGGCCCTTGGACTGGTCCCTTTCCAGATCAACCCGCACTTCCTCGACGCCGACCCGGACTCGACCCACATGGGCGAGACCCGCGCCGAGCGCCTCGCCGAGTTTCATGAGGAGAACGCGACCGCGGTGGTGGGGTTGCGGGAGCGCGCCTGGATCCGGGTCGAAGGGTCGCGCGCCTGGCTCGGCGGCGAGCGCGGCGCGCGCATTTTCCGGCGCGGGGCTGAGGCCGAGGAGCGCACGACCGGAGAGGCGCTCGACGATCTCCTGATCTGAGCCGGGCTGCCTCCGGCGGTCCGGGTGTCAGTGACCTTGGGCGACCGCGCGCTCGGCGATGCGGTCGATGAGACCCGGTGCGAAGACCTGTACGTAGCGCCCGAGCCGTCCGCGCAGGGAGAGGAGAGCCATCCTGCGGCGTGCGGCCCCAGCGCGGAGAATGAGCCCCGCGCAGGTTGCCGCCGACATGATCTTTTCCTCACGCAGCGGGCTCGTGCCGACCGCCCTGCCGTCCGGGCCCAGCGCGCGGCGATGGATCTCGGATTTGACGAAGTCCGGGCAGGCGAGGGTCACCGAGACGCCGCTGCCGCGGAGCTCGATGCGCAGCGAATCGAAGAAGCCGTGCAAAGCGTGCTTCGAGGCGGAGTAGCCGGAGCGGGTCGGCACTCCCGTCAGCCCGGCGAGACTCGAGACCACGACGATGCGCCCGCGGCTCGCCTTGAGATGGGGCAGGGCGAAGCGGGTCAGCCAGGCCGGGCCGAGATAGTTGATCCGCATGATGCGCTCGAGCACGCTCGAGTCCTCGAGCTCGTCGAGCCGCACGCCCATGTCCTGACCGGCGTTGAGCAGCAGGGTATCGAGGCCGCCGAAGGCCTCCACGGTGCGCTCGACTGCCCGCTGGCAATCGCTTTCGACGCCGACATCGGTCGGCAGGACGAGGGCTTCTGCACCGCGCTCGCGGCAGAGGGCCGCGACCTCTTCGAGCTTCGCGGCATCGCGCGCCGCGAGCGCCA
>JBDSRU010000312.1:0-2984 GCA_039929145.1 Thermoanaerobaculia bacterium | reverse complement strand
ATGAGCTCCTTGCCGGTCCAAGTGCGCTGCCGGCTCACGCCGGGATCTTCACCCGCTGCACGCCAATGAACTGGAGCTCGCGTTCCGGGAGACCGTGTTCCTCGAGGCAGAGTTCGATGGCTTCGCGGATGCGCTCGTGCAGATCGTCGAGGGACTTCGCCTGCGTATGGCATCCCGGCAGCGCTGGAACCGAGGCGACGTACCAACCGTCCTCATCCTTCTCGACGACGACATCGAAGTAGCGTTCCATGGCCGCGATTCTACGCCTGACTGCAGGCTGCACGAACGGGGCATTCTTCGCCAGGCGCGGGCCAACCGCGCCCCGCAGATGCCGCTACCCGCCGACGAGGGTCGCGAGCTTCGCGAGCAGCTCCGCCAGCAACTTGGCCGGGAGTTTCCCGGCGAGCTCCGCCTTGCGGGCTCGCCAGTCGAGGCTCTTGATCTGGTCGGCGAGCACGACGCCCGCTACCGCCAGGCCGGGCGGAACGTCGACCTCGAAAGGGTAGCCTTTGACCTGACTCGTGACCGGACAGAGCAGCGCCAGGCCGACGCGGGAATTATAGGCACGCGGTGAGATGACGACGGCGGGCCGGCGCCCGGCCTGCTCGTGGCCCGCCTGGGGGTCGAACGAGATCCACACGATGTCGCCGCGATCCGGCGAGTAGGGCACGGGCAGCTACCAGCCTTCGCGGCCGACCGGCGCGCCCGATTCGACTTCGTCGTGACGGTTGCGCTTCGTAACTCCGGCGAGCAGTCCCTCGAGCGTGAACGCCGGCGGCTGGAGCGGCCGGATGACGAGGGTCCCGTGCACGAGGGTCAACTCCACCTCGCCCTGCGCCTCGAGCCCGACCTGGTCCGCAAACGGCTTGGGAATCCGCAACCCGAGACTGTTTCCCCACTTCTGGATCTTCGCATTCATCGCCGCCTCCGGTGTCTACATTGAGTATACACGGCTCCGACCAACGCGGGTTCTCGCCACACCATGGCGGCATAAGTGACGCTCGCGCCCACCTCTGGCTGGCGGGCGATCAGGTCGAGCGCTTTCTCGAGCTCTTCGTCGAATGCGAACGGAGCCTTGTCACGATGGGAGCGCCACCAGCTCTGCGCCTCTGCAATCGCCGCCTTGGCACTCGAGAGGACACGAACCGGAAGGGCCGGCTTCACCGCTTTCTGAGAAGGTCGAGGACTTCGGAGGCCGGAACGGTTTCGCCACGCTTCGCGGCCGCCAGCGCGGCGACGAGCTTCGCCTCCTCCTCTGGGCTCGCCTCGAAGGTCTCGTCCCCTTCGGGAATCAGGACCGTCGCCCGAGCGCCTTCAGGCAAGACTCCCGCCTCGACCTCGACAGCCCCATGACGAACGACGCCGGTGGTAATCAACGTGAGCGAATTCCAGGAGGCCGCTCTGAGCTCGCTGTCCACGAATAGGCCGGTACTTCGGCCAGCCTAGCCCAGGAGTTGCCAGCATCGGGGTTGGATCGAGGTCCGCGAGGCGACGGTCGAGCTCGTCCTGGTGTGCCGACGATACTGGCAGCGCCTCTGGATCGAGGGCGAGAGTCTCCCAGATCGCCTCGACCAACTCGATTCGCTCCGCGACCTCGAACCGGCTCGCCTCTTCGAGCAGCGCGCTACTCTTCATGCCCTCTGATTGTACTGCCGCTCGCTCGAGATTCAGCGCCAAGAGGCGCTCGAGAATCTACTCATCCGAAGGATCGCTCGGCCTGCCATACGCCGCGAACACCGCCTCGTCGAGCCTCTTGTGCGCGAGGTCGAGCCAGGCGGCGCCTTCATTGTAGAGATTGGTGAGCGTCCGCTTGGCGAGCTTCTTCGCCGCCTCGGCATCGCCCGCCACGATCCGCGGCCTGCGCACCGTCCCGATGCCGAGTCCGCGCGCATCCGCTGCGCCAGATGAACCGATCACGGCTACGGTCCCTGCGGCACCTGCCGCGCTATCTGGCAGGAGGCAACTCGCGGGCACTTCGTTGCGAACGCCAAGGTTCCACCAGCTCGCGTGGCGCCGATTCGCGCTCCACATATCCCGCTGGCCGAGGGTAGGCGATGAAGCGGTACCGGGCGAGATAGGAGTCCCTCGAAATTGCCTCGGACCTGTTGCGGTGGGCCAAGTCATGCATCAGGTTCCAATGTCCCTGGTCCGAGTTCTCGACGAAGTCCGGGCGCGACCAGGCGGTCCAAGTGAGGTCCCCTCTGGGCCTTGTCGGCAGCTTCCACACGACGGTTCGCTCTGGGTGCTTCTCTTCGACTGCGAGGTAAGACCGTCGCGAGCTTCGTCGAGTCAGAAGGAAGGCCTCGGAGACCACGGACCCTGATTGCGGGAGCGCCAGGTAGGGACCGTAGGCAGGCGAGGACTGGGAACGCGCTTCGGTGATGAAGGTAAGGCGAAAGTCGCGCGGATACCCGGTTGTCGGAGCCCTCAGCTCGACCTCGAGGTCAAACTCCGGCTGGACCTCGCCGTTCCATCGCGGGCACGCGAACAGAACAAGGGCCGCCACAAAGAGGAGAGGTCGCATCGCGTGGGGTGTCGTTCGAGAGGTGGGTCGCCGACGCTGGCTATCTGGCGCCAAGAAGCGCTTTCTCGGCAGCTGACCAGACCGGGTCCCCGCTTCCAGGATCTCCCGACGGTGGCGTGTACGCGAACATCACGACATTGGTGTCGATCAGAACTCCGAGGTAGACCATGCGAATGCGCGCGGGAGGAAATCCGGCCGCAGTCATTGTTGCTTCGATCAGGAGAATCGGGATTCCGTTCTTCGCAGTCCTCACGACCCGAACGTCTTTGGCGCCGATAGCTTTCGCCTGGTCGGCAATCTCTTTCTCGCCGCAGTCCGGGCCGCAGAAAAACTGATCTCGCGCCCTGTCATAGGCGACGTTCGTCGAAATTCGAATCTGAAACACCCCTTCGTTTGGCGCCGTAATTCCGTGCTCTCGCAGGTAAGCTTGACTCTCGGTAGTGGTACAAAGCCGATTTCC
>JBDSRU010000311.1:0-3813 GCA_039929145.1 Thermoanaerobaculia bacterium | reverse complement strand
TGGGCCGCGGCGAGTGGAACGTCGACGTCGCGCGACTCCTTGATCGGTTTGCCGCCGTCCATCGTCTCGAGGATCGCGAACTCGCGCGCCTTCTCCTGCAGCAACCGGGCGATCCGGTAGAGGTACTTGCCGCGCTCGATCGGCCTCAACTTCGACCACAGACGGAAGCCGGCCTCCGCGGCGCGGACGGCGGCCTCGACGTCGGCCTCCCCGGCTTCGGCGACTTCAGCGAGCTTGCCTTCGGTCGCCGGATTCACGGTGTCGAAATAGCGTCCCGACTTGGGCGCCACGAACCGCCCTCCGATGAAGAGGTCGTAGCGCTTCTCCACCTTGACGTGGCTGGTCGACTCCGGCGCTGGCGCGTACTCCCAGGCACCGCCGAACTCGAGCGCCGGCCGCTCGGCGTGGACTCTTGCGGCTCCCTCGAGGGCGGAGACTGCCTCTTTCGCCATGGCGCAGATTCTACTCCGGGAAACCCCGGTGGGCAGACGGTGCTGGGTGGGGCATAAAAATCGGGCCGAAGCGCGCACGCCCCGGCCCGACGTCGCCCGTCTTTCAACGGGCGCTCACCGATCTCCGCCGCTCAGGGCACTGCCGCGCTCCAGCGGATCGTGCTGCCGGTTTCGAAGCCGTCGAGGAAGAGCACGTCGCACGGTGTCGACACCGTCACGCCGTTCAACACCAACTGGATGCACTCGATATTTCCGGTGTCAGCCGCGCCGATGTCCACGGCCTGGAAGACCCAGCTGCCGTTGACTTGCACACCGCTCTTGCCGCTGAAAGCCGTCAACGTCTCCTGCGGCTTGAAGGCACCGTTGAACGGTCCGGCGCCGTCGTAGATGAAGGTCGCTGCCTCATCGTCGAACTCGGTGTAGGTCGGCGCCGGGCAGGCGCCGCTGCCGAACCCTGCCGCCGCTCCTCCGACCTGATAGGCAAGGATTACCGCGGTGGCATCGGGTCCGATCAGACGCAGCACGAGGTCGCCGCTGAAGGTGTGCGAGATGCGCGCCCGGACGGCGACCTTGGTCAGTGTGCCGCTGAAGCCAGCGACCGGCACGCTCAGCGAGGCGCCGGTTCCGAGGTTGTCGGGAATCGGCACCGGTCCCATGGCCGAGGGCGACTGCTGCGGGGCGCCGGGGCTCATCGTGAAGGAGACCGGCAGCGTGCCGGTGGAGGTCGCCACCGTGAGAACGAAGTCGATCGGCGCTCCGAGCGGCAGCGTGCCATCGGTCGAGATGTCGAACGCCACGACGTTCGTGCCGCTGCCTGCCGGCGCGATATCGGGATAGTTCGACGCCGCGCCGGAGATCGTCACGCCCGGTGTCGTCGTCGAGAGAGTGCCGACGACCGCGGTCGCCGCCACCGAACCGCTGTTGGTCAGCGTCACCAGCAGGGTGAAGCATTCGTCCGGGTCGATCCCGCCGCTGGCGTTGCCGAAGGCGGTGTCGTCCACGACCGTATCCGTGACGGCGAGGATCGGCGACGGCACGAGCGCGAAATTCTGCGTGTTCGTGCCGGCGTTGCCGACCACGACGCCAGTGTGGGTCGCCGAGAAGTAGCCCGGCGCCGAGGCCGTCACGCTGTACGTGCCGGCGCCGACGTTGGCGGCGTAGTTGCCGGAACCGTTCGACAGTACCGTCGGTCCGGGCGAGATCGCGATCTGCGCGCCGGCGATCGGGCTGGCGCTCGTCGAGTCGGTGATCGTCCCGGCAATCTGGCCGCTGGTCAGCGCGAAGTGGCGGACGGTCGTGCCGCCGTTGGTGATGCCGACCCCGCTGATCGAGCCGGTGTTGTAGCCGCTTCTCGCGGCGGTCACGGTGTAGGTGCCAACCGGCAGAACCATCGTGTAGGCGCCGCCAGCGTTGGTGAGGGCGCTGTAGCCGTTCGCCTGGACGATGGCTCCGGCAACGGGAAGGGCGGTGTTGAAGTCCGACACCACGCCCTGCAGCGTTCCTGTCTGGGTCGTGGAGAGGCAGCCCGGAAAGGCGAAGCTGCTGATCCGCGTCGTCCAGCAGGCGGTCGCCGAGCAGGCTGGCGGAGCCACCGGGTCGTAGTATTCCTGGGTGAACCAGAAGGTGCAGTCGTCGCTCGGATCGACCGACAGCGCGCTGTAGTCGCCCCAGCGCGAACCGGTCGAAGTCTGCGACCGGCCGCCGGCCGCGAAGATCCCTTCACCCTGGAAGAGACCGCCGGGCGGATCGCCCGCGAGGCGTCCGGCGTAGCGCACGCCGGGGAAGGTGGCGGCGTCCGTCGCCGTGAAGCCGACCGCGAGGTTCCCGGCAGCGTCGAGCGCGCCGCTCCCCATCGAGCGATGCGTCGCGTCCGGCGAGTAGGTGGCCTGCTCCTGGACTACGAAGCCGCCGCCCGGAAGCGCTCGCCGGAGCTCGTAGTAGCGGACGCCGGCACGGTGACCCGAGGTCGCCGTCGGCGGCGTCGCGTTGACGTCCACCGTCTGCACGAAGACGAGCGACTCGTAGGCGCCGGAGTTGCGGTAGGCCAGCCGGTGCAGTGGTCGATCGCCCAGGGCGTCGATCCGCATGCCGCAGTTGGCGGGAGCGGGCTGTTCGAGGTCATCACGACTGGTGAAGGCGAAGCCGCAGTTGCCGGAGACCTCCGTGAAGGTCGGATCGAATGCCGCGACGGCGAGGCTCCCACCAGCGAACGGGATCTCGGTGATCGTCGAGGTGAGCGGCGCGCTCCAGTCGATGACCGTCTCGAGAATCCGGACGCCGTCCTGAAAGTCGCCGAACTCGTCCGCCGTGGTCGACACCATGTAGTTCGGAGTTCCGGGCGGCGGCGCCGGCCCGTCGATATCCGCGGGCAGGATCCGGTGGAGACCCGGGAAGCTTACCGTCAGATCGAAGAAGACCAGCTCGGCAGTCGGGTCGCCGGCGATCATCTTGGCGCGGTTCATCGCGAAGGCGCCCTGGCCGAAGACCGGACCCTCGAAGAGCGGCGCGGTCATGTAGTAGGCGTCGGGCCAGACACCTAGATGGGGATAGTCGTTGAAGTAGTCGTCCGGGATCACGAAGTCGTAGAGGTTGTAGGCGCCGGTCGGATCGGGAGTCTGGGAGATCGCCACGCACTCGTGGGCGGGCGGCCGGTTCGCGACCGAGAACTGGGAGAGCAACCAGCGGTCAGCGAGCGGATCGTAGAGCACGATCGGGTCGCCGTCGTTGGTGATGGAACACTGGCCGCCGAGGCTGGCGAAGATCGTCTTGATCGTGAAGACCGGGCCGATCGGGGCGCCGACCTTGCTGAATATCTGGCAGGCGAGGTTCACGCACTGCACGTAGTGGTTTGGCCCGACGTCGCCGACCGTGTCGGGAGGGGAAACGAAGAAGCCGCTGACCGCGCCCTGCGTGGCCTGGCTGAGACCCTGGAAGTTCTGCACCGGCGCCGGTATGGCGAGCGGCGAGTAAAAGTCCTGCAGCGCGCCGTCGGGCGAAGGCGTGACACCGAAATCGATCGGCTGCTTGCCCTCTTCCTGATCGGGGTCGTTCTGGACCTCGAAGAGCTGCGACCCGGGGTAGAGCTTGACGAACGGCAGCTCCCAGAGCGCCGGCGAGACACCGGAGCGTTCCGGCAGGAAAACGCGCGTCGCCGGCACAGGCCCTACGGCCTGGCGGGCCGGCACCACCGCGCCCGCGCTGAGAGCGACGAAAGTCAGAAACCCTGCGGCGAGCGAAAGCTTGCGAGCCTGGAGCATGTCGCTACCTCCCCGGAAGACTGCTTATGGGTTGAGTCTGCCACAAGCCAGAGGTCCGGCACGCATTCTTTTTGCCGAAAATCTGGATTGGGCTGCACACACCC
>JBDSRU010000310.1:0-13279 GCA_039929145.1 Thermoanaerobaculia bacterium | reverse complement strand
CCTCCCGGCGCTCGCCGCCGCTGCGGATCCGCAGACCACCGGCACGCTGTTTTCCGCCGCCGGCTTGAGGCCGATGGCGGCATAGCGCTCGCGGAGCACCGCCTCGTCGCGAACGCGGAACCGTTCGGGTGCGAGCGCGTAGTCGGCGCAGATTCCGAGGATCGCCTGCTGCATCGACTTCGCCAACTCCCGGCTCATGTGCGAGGGGTGGAGCGCTTCGTCCCAGTAGTCGCTGACGTGGTCGCCCCAGCTGAACGGGCGCGTGACGACCGCACGATCCCCCGCGAAGCGTACGATGGCGGACTTTCCGGGAACGATTCCGTCCTCGTACAGGCTGCGGTAGAAGAGATAGCCCTCGTAGTTCGCCACCAGGTCGGCGTTCGAGTAGACGCTGGTCGTGAGCTGACCGAAGAGCCAGCGCTCGTTGAATTTTCCACGCCCGAGAATGTGCTCTTCCCGCCAGCCGGCGAGGCGTGAGAAGTAGTACTTCTTGCCCTGCGAGAAAAAGTGCCCGAGCTTGTCGGTGCCGGTGAGCACTCCCGCGAGCCGGATCGTGCTGCCGACGCCGAAGACGAAGTTGACCCGGCGGGCGGTGAACGGCAGGCCGTCGTAGATGCTGTGGTGACGCATCTGTGGCAGACGCTGGATCTCCGGCGACTCGATGGCCAGGCGCTCGATCCGGTCGACCCAATGGAGACCGCCGAGCTCGTGGAAGACCGCCAGCGTGAAACCGTAGCGATCGGCACCGCCGCGCCAGCCGGCCGCAACCCGGAGGAGAGCCTCGTTGACGACGCGTTCGAGAATCGGCTGCGAGTCGGCGAGCGGAACCAGCCGATTGGAATACTGATCGGTCTCGTACGCCGCCGCGATGCCTTCCATGCCCGAAATGCCGGCGATGACGGCGATGACAGCCATGGTGACGAGTCCGAGCGCGGTCAGCGACGCCGGAGCGAACCGCGTCGTCCGGTGACGCTGCGCTATCAGAACCTCCAGCCGACGGTCGCCGAGGCGCTGCTGCGCGGTCCGAATCCGCCCTCGAGCTCGACCGTCCAGCGTTCGCCGAGGTTGGCATGAATGCCGGCGAGCGCGTTCCACGGCTCCTTCTGCTCGAGCTCGACCGCAAACGGCACCGGCCCGAGGAAAGGCAGCGCGATCGTCCCGCGGTGCTTCTCCTCGGTTTCGAGGTACATCGCTCCCACCCAGACCGCCCCGCGATCGTTGTGCAGGCCGACACGCGGCATCACGACCAGGGACCTGGCGCTCGAGTCGAAGTCCCCCGAAAGATCGCTCTTCGTCGCCACGCCGGTGAGCGAGGTGAACCAGAGGTCGCCGCCTGCCGCGAGGGTCACGCCGCCGCCGTAGACCGTGCCGTCATAGTCGATGTCGACTCTTCCCAGGGGAATCGGCAACGGAAGCTGGCTGAAGTCGACCTCGGTGCTGCCGTCGATGGTGCCGATCAGGCCGAAGACGTTCAGGAAGGGAAAGAGCCAGACGTCCATCTGGGCGTTGAAATCGGTGATGTGATTGTCGATCGCCAGCCGGTCGAGGGGCAGGTTGTCGAATCCCGGAATCCCCAGGGTCAGACTGTCGAGCGCGTAGTCCTGCCGCTGGTCGTAGACCGTGATGCCGATTCCGTAGGGCAGCGGCAGCTTCTTCCCTCCGGCCAGGGAGGCGGCGAACGGAGGCCCTCCAGCTCTCACCACCGGCGCTGACCCCAGAAACGCTAGGACACCTAGCGCGATGGCGAGTTTCAGTGCGTTCTTCACGGCCGACCCCCTTTTGGTTGGCGAGAGTCTAGCCCCGCTTCACCTTCGGGGCAGAACGCTCCCGGTCTTGAGATCGAATCGATCGCCCGCGACCAGGATGCGCAACACCATTTCGTCCGTCGCCAATTTCGGCTTGGAGGCAGCGCCGTCCGTCCGCGCAATCGCATGGCGGGCGTCGAAGATCATCACCCAGCCGTCTCCCATGACATCGAAGGTGCGGTCGGGACGGATCCAGATCGAGGTGCGCTCGTCGACGCCGATGCCGGGCAGCTCGGGATGTTCGAGAACCACGGAGATCAGACGATTCTGGCGCTGGCGAGCGACGAAGTGCTGGTCGAGGATCGCTTCGGTGACATAGCCGAGCCCCTCCTTCACCTCGACGTTGCCGCCGCGTACCACCGTGAAGTCGCCCTCGCCGGTGAGCATGACCCGACTCATGCAGGCGAGCCCGGCGGAGCTCCCGGCGAGCACTCCGCCGTCGACATAGACCTTGCGGATCGCCGCCTCGGCGGGTGTGCCGAGAATCGCCGCGGTGATCTTCGCCTGGTCGCCGCCGGTGAAGAAGATGACCTTCGCCGCCGCGATGGCCGAAAGAAAATCGGGCCTCGAGGCGTCTTCGCGCACGCGCAGCTCGACGGCGCGCGCACCGGTGGCACCCATCGCTTTCAACTCGTCGACGTACTCCTGCCCGGCCTCGGGCCGCTCCGAAGCGGTCGGCAAGATGACGATCGCCGCCGCCTTCCCCCCCGCGAGCTCGAAGATCGTCGGCCAGAACGGATCCGACTCACCGCCGCCGCCGTTGAGCACGAGATGCCCTCTGGGCTGAGCGACTGCATCGGGAGCGCTCGCCGCGAGGGTTGGAGCACTTGAAAGGACCGCGCCGAACCCAGCCACAACTGCTAACTTCTCGACGCGCTGCAGGAACCTGCCGCACCGCTCTAGCCGAGGCTTCACTAGTTGCCGTTGGAGCGCTATTTTTCCGATCGAGAAAACCATTGAAAAATCATAGCAGCGGCGTTGTCGCGGTCGCCGCGGAGCAGGTGGCGAAAGTGCTTGAGTCGAGAATCGGTTCGAAGGCGCGATCCAGCGGATTCTCGTACTCTCGAATTTCGCCCGAGTCAGTGTCCTCGACCCGCAGCCGGACGAAGAGGTTGGTCAGGCCGGCCGAGAAGACCCAAAAGCGCTCGAACGGCACGCAGGCGTCGAGCACCTTGACGAAGAGCTCGAGATTAGTCGCGGAGAAGAACCAAAAGGCCGTGCTCTCCCCGGAGAGCGGCACGGCGACGGCTTCTCCGGAAAGCCCGCTCGCGGTGCGAAAGTTCGCGGACACCCGAAAGCGCCCAGCCTGCAGGCAGACGTGCTGCGCATCTTCGACACAGTTCGATAACCCGAGGGGTGCGGGCTCGACTTGCGGACGGTACGGCGGTCGGCTCTCGGTCTTTTCAGTCTCCGCAACCGCGGGCGGGAGCGCTCCACAACCCGGGAGAGCTTCGATGTCCTGAATCGGTGGAAATGGGGTCGCGAGGCGAGTGTCCCGGATCCACGTCTGCCCGGTCCACGTGTCGATCACGCCCAGGGTGACTTCGACGTTGGTCAGTCCGGCCGAGTAGAGCCAGAACCTCTGATTCGTGCCGCAGCCGTCGAGGATCTTGACGACCACTTCCAGGTTGTCGGGCCCGAAGAACCAGAATCCGCCGGAGTCAGTGGTGAGCGCGACGGGTACTCCAGCACCGTGCGCACCCGAGAACGAGGTCCAGAGCGTACAGACCTCGAATCGCCCGCCGCCGAGCGTCAGTCGCGGCGCGCCGTCCGCGCAGCCGCGGAAATACTTCCGCCCCGCGACCCCCCACCCATCGGCGTCCACACCATCCGCCCTCCAAGCCAGGACGATCGCGCCGCTCTTCGACAGAGCGATATACGAAAACTCGTCGAACAGCCCCTCCTGCCCCGCCCCGGCGCTGGCCCGGACCTCGTCGCTCACGGCCGTGCCGTCGGCGCGAAACTCGCGAAAGTAGATCTCTTCCAAGTATCCGTCCTGTCCGTCGCTCGTCCAGGAAATCACGAAACGTGAGCCACCGTCCGTGGCGACCGAACCGCTATAGCGCGCCCCGGTCGGCGAGCTCGACACGGGCACCTCGCCGGTCAGCGGCGTGCCGTCGGAGGCAAAGATGCGAAAGTACACGTCGTAGTAGGGCGACTGGTCGGAC
Organism: Thermoanaerobaculia bacterium; assembly: GCA_039929145.1. GTDB lineage: Bacteria > Acidobacteriota > Thermoanaerobaculia > Multivoradales > JAGPDF01 > JAGPDF01. The sequence continues at coordinate 9,306 of JBDSRU010000310.1, read as the reverse complement.
TCACCCTCCCAGACCACGACGAAGCGGTCCCCACCGACCGCGACGACGCCGGTGGGTCCCGCCTGCGTCCCCGCCCGCGTCGTGTTCACATCGAAGCGCGGAGTCAAAAAATTCCCGGACGCGTCGACGATTCGGGCCGGGACATCGTAGTCGCTGTCTGATCTGTACTCCCCCCAGGCGACCAAGCTTCGACCGGACGAGCCGACCCCGACCCTGCCGCTGAAAACCTCGTTCGCCGGATCCCCTGGATCCGGGTGGGTCAGCGCAACGGGTTCCAAGACCAGCGCACCCGCCCCTGAGAAGGCCTCGAAGTACATCTCGTTTCGCGCGCCGGGATGACTCCTGGGCCATCCCGTGAACCCGACGACCAGCCCTCCAGCCGGACCCACGGCGATCGAATGACCACCACCGACATAGTCGGGCCCATCGATGGCGACGGGCGATCCAACAGGAGAGCCGTTCTCGTCCATGACCTGATACATCGGTCCAAAGAGCGGGTGCGGCGGTGAGGAGTACGCGCTGAACAGCCAGCCGCCCGCGGGTAGGGAGAGAAGTCCAGAGTCCCCCACAGAGCCGTCCCTGGGACCTAGAGCGAACTCGGGGCTAAGGGTCGAATTCAGCTCAATGAAACGTCCGGTCTGTTCTAGTGGGAAGCCGACGGTGTCTCGATAGTCCACGAGCGTGCGGCCCAGGTCGTCGATCGCGATTGCGGACGGTGCCTGGTACTGCGCCGAGGTCTCGTTGACCTGAAAGACGGGCGTCAATGGCAACTGCCCAGAAAGCAGGGCGGGACAGGACGACGCCGCGATGCACCAAACGAAGCGCGAAGCCAATCTGCGCGGTTGCATGGATGGGCTCTCCAGTACCTATTGTGTCGCCGAGCGCAGGAGAGACGCAAAGTGCCCCCTGCTCGTGCCTCGAGGGTCGAACTCCTCCCAACTTAAGATGGCATTCCCGCGAGCGTCGAGCTCTGGACGCCCCAACCACAGCTCCGTCGAACTTTCTCGCAGCAAGCGCTCCTCGTCCAAGAAAGTTGAAGATCGAACGTCGACCGACCCATACCTTGCACTGACAGCGCCGGTCAGTCGATTCTCCGCTTCCCAAGCGACGAAGCATTGCGACGAGGCATTGCAGATCGCGCGTGTGCGCCGAGGAGTGTAGATCCCGTCCCGGTCCAGCCGAGTAGGCGCAGCCTCCATCGCGCCCGCGATGGAAAGACCGGAGCTCAGAACTACCGAAGCGCCAGAAACAGGATCATGTTCAACCCAGGCGACAAGGCTGTCGCCGGCAGGAGTCACCGCAACCGAAGGTGCTAGTTGATCCCTTCCCTGCACCGGTGAAACGGCGATGATGTCGCCAAGAGGCTGAGCACTTGAGTCGAGCCAGCGTGCGTGGACTGACGAAAGCGCGCCATAGCCATCGCGGTGCTCCCAGACGACAACAGTGTTTCCTAAACCATCGCGCGCCGCACTCCACTTTCGAGGAAGCTCTGCGGCCACTGCCTCGACAAGCACCGCTTCGCTTCCGTCTGATGCGCCAGGCGCATACGCCCAAAGTCCACGAATTCCCTCCCTGGATTCGGTCATGAAGAAACCGAGCTCGCCCAATTCCGGCTCATTGAGAGACGATGAACAGGGTATGGATGAGCCTGGGCCGAGTAGCAGGACCCAATCATCTGTTCCCACTGTCCCAGCCGAGGCGCCCCCAGGATTCTCAAACTGGTAGGTTGCCGCCGAGACGAGCGAGCAAGCCGGCGTCAACATGACTTCATTTGTCCGTGTGTTGAATAGATATCTCGCAAAGCCGGTCTCGAAGCCCGTTCCTGCCAGATTGACTCGTACGTTCGCGTTGTGCGGCATATAGACCATGAGATTGTCAGCATCGCGGGCGACGACGAACTGGCGGTGGGACGCTGGAGCCGGGATGCTCGTCGCCCGGTTCTGTTCGGCTGGACCGGCTGCCAGCGTGGCGAAATCCAGCGTTCGGATCCCATCCCCCATGAGGCGCGCCGAAGAGGCGGTTTCGGGTTGGCACATCGCGCCGGCGTAGTTCTTGTAGTCGTTCGACTGCGGCGCTGGGTCGGGATTCAGGCTATCTGCATCACAGGTCTTTTCAACGACAGCCCAAGAGGGAAGGGACGGCAAGCCGCATAGCCCCCATTCCCAAAGGCCGGCCTGCCCCCAGCTATAGCCAGTGGCCCCGGCAAACCAACTCGACCAACCAGCCTGCCGCGCGCGATATCGATTGAAGTGCTGAATGCTAGTTGCAGCCTCGCTGGTGACGCCATAGCCATAGTCGTAAATTGCTTCTGCGTTTAGCGCCGGCTTGCGAGGATTCGCGAACGGGCCGCTGGTCGGATAGCGAATCGCTTGGGCAACCGTTCGTGGGCGCGAGGTAATGTTCGCGAGGTTCCCTGCCGAGAATCCGCTCTGATAGCCGTTGACGTTCAACCACGACTCCGGATGAATGCCTTCAATCGAACTCGCGTCGATGGTACCGAAGTGATTCGTGATTATCGGATAGGTCCCACTTAGCGTGCGGATCTCATCTCCAGCAACGTCCATGAGATGGGACATACGACGCCCTGGCGACGGGCAGCTGTAGCCCGGTTCGCAGTCGGTGGGGTCGTCGTCGAAGCTCGGAGAGAGTATGACGAAATTTCCTCGTGTCATCCCAGCAAGGTTTCGCGAAAAGGCGCGTATTGCTGGGTCCGAAATCCACGATTCGTAGGGCCCATCTACTCCGGTCAGATAGACGATCAAACCTTCCTGGTTCGCATACTGGATCATGCCATCCAGCTCCTGCCAGTAACCTGGATTCCAGCGCGACTTGCAGTTCGGGAACTTCGACTCGCGATCGAAAGACGAGGATGGGCAGGCCAGGGTGAGCTGCTGGAATGACGCCTGACCGCTGCTCATGTTGCTTGTCACTCCCGAGTAGCCGAAAGGGGCTGGAGGTCCTGCCCATCGCGATGAAAGCGCGAGATGAACGACGATAAAGCCAGCGGCCTTTCGGTTGGCGATGTAGCTCCGCCACTGATTCCGGCAAGCCTGCGTCGTGGCCGCCCACGCGGTGTCCCCATGCCAAAAGAAGTAAGTGCCGTCGTAGTGGCTAGGCGGCTTGTAGGTCTTGACGCCCGCAGACGTCGCCGCATCCTGCTTGAGAAACCCGCGGGTCCAGAGAGGATTGGTCGTGCTCTGAGTACCTACGGTTACTGAACCGGATGTTACGAGGCCGGGGTCGGCCGAACAGCTCTCCGTGCCGAAGAGCGTGGAGCACGTCGAAGTCCACGTATGCACGCCGGAGAACGGTCCAAAAGCTACCCTAAAAACAAAGCGATCGTTCAAACCGTCATCCGTTTTCCCCGCCCAGTATGCAAAGGTGCGATAGGCAAAACCTGGATTCGCAGACCATCGAGTAATGACCTCGATTTTCACGTCCCGATAGCCGTTAGTGAAGCTTCCCTTGCTGACCAGTTCCTGTTGCCAACACTTCCACGCAATGGCGGTCCCTCCGCTCCCACATGGAGGCCATGCGACAGTGTTGTCGCAGGCGAGCGGCGTAGTTGGAGTGCCGCAGCCGGGCGGCAGCTGGGCGAACAGTGCAGTGGCGGTCGACAAGAACGCCAGTATTACAACAACGAAGCGTCGGGGAAGTACCCAGATGCTCATCAATGCTCCTCCTCGTTCGGTTTGCGGCAAGAAGCCACGCCGCACTACTGAGCAGGCCCTGTGTCGATACGCAGGTCCCTCTAAGGAGATAGTTGATTGAGCGTCTGAATTTGTGACAAGAACGCGCGAGAATGTCCCTTCCGGCGGAAGAAAAGCGGACAGTCAACTGCTTCTGGGGCCCGCGGAGGGCCTTGGGGACGGTCCCAGTGGAACTCTAGCGACCTGGCACGAGCTGGAGCTTCGAAACCGTGGCTTTGTCGATCGCGCCGTCGCTCCACGGGATGGGACGGGTCTCGTTGCGCAGGTAGAGCGGCAGTTGGTCGGCGTAGTGGGCGTCCCAGGGGTGGCCGGACTGTCCACCGGGGAGGATCGAGATGCCGCGCTCGGCGTCGCCCAGGTCGTTCACCAGGCGCATCGACGCACCGTACTCGACGTCCATCGCGTCGCCCTTCCACGGTCCACCGAACGCCATGACGGTGGTCGAAGAACCGCCGACCGGAAACGGTCCGCGGTTGAAGAACCGGCCGACGACCGGCGCCGAACCGAGCGCGTGGTCGAGCTGCAGATTGTGGATCGCGGCATACGGCCACTGCGCGACGTCCGCTCCCCAGCGCTTCGACCCCTCGAGCCAGGCGGCGGCGAGCGCGCTCTCGACGATGGCTGCGCGATTCTCCTTCGCTGGCGTCGCGACGTCGTCGAACCACTCGGGAGACATCTCGCCCTCGAACAGCCGGATGAGCCGCCAGCGGGTGCCGAACCGCGCCAGCTTCGCCGCTTGCGCTTCGTCCTCGAAGATCGCCCGCAGGAGTTGGCGCTCGACCAGCGCGAAGAGCGCCGGCGCGCCACGCTCGCCCATCTCGCCGTCCCAGCCCTGGAGCGCCACCCAGGCGCGCGCCGCGTCGCCGGCGTGGTCGCCAGCGAGCCTCGGCACCAGCCACTTCGCCCACAGCGAGGTCGCGTCGGTCTGCAGCGCGGCCAGTCCCGCCGGAGTCCAGTCCTGCTTCATCGCCAGGCGCTCGCGGATCCGGTCGGCGCGGAACGGCGTGTCGAACTCGCCCTCGAACCAGGCCGGAAGCGGCACCGGAAGGAAGCTGTTGGCGGTGACGATCGCCCCCGCTTCCGGATCCACAAGGGTCGGATTGTCGGCGGCGGGCAGGAGCCCCGCCCAGCCGAATTCGCTCTTCCAGCCCGGGGCCGGAAACCGGCCGTCCCAGCCGAAGCGGTTGGGAGCGCGGCCGATCGATGTCCAGAGAATGTGACCGTCGCGATCGCCAACCACCAGATTCTGCGGCGGGAAGGAATACGGAGCGATCGCCGCCGGCACTTCGCCGATCGACTTCGCGCGCGCCAGATTCATCAGCGCCAGCAGCTGGTCGGCCGGCTCGTAGCCGGACCAGGCGACGCTTCTGGCGGGCAGGCCGTGCACCGGATCGGGATCGAGGAGCGGTCCGCGATCGGTCGAACGGATCTCGAACTCGACCTCCTCGCCGTCGTCGAGCCGGACCCTGGCATTCTCCACCGCGATGGGCACGTACTCTTCACCGCGCAGGACTTTGGTGCCGGTGACGTCGAGCCGTTCGACGAAAAGGTCGACGTCATCGACGTAGAGATTGGTCATCGCCCAGGCGAGGTTGGCGCTGCGCCCGAGGACGACGCCGGGCACGCCGGGAATCGTCATGCCGGAGACCTCCAGGTCCGGCGCGCGCAGCGCCGCCTGGTACCAGACTCCCGGGAGGCCGAGCCCGAGGTGCGGGTCATTGGCAACCAGCGCCGAGTGCGACGCCGCGCGGCCGGGGGCGACCGCCCAGTTGTTGCTGCCGAGGCCCGAGCCTTCAGGATTGGCGGCGGACGGCTCGCCCGCGGCCGAAGTCTCGTCAGCCAGCCGCTTCACTTCCTCGGCCACCTGCGCTTGCGGCGTCCCGGCGAGCTCCCGGGCGCGATCGGCGCCGAACTCGCGCAGGAAACCGAAGAGCTCCTCCTCGTTGGGCTCGAAGATCGAAGACAGCTGGCGGGCCATCAGGAAGACGATGCCCATGGAGTCTGCCGGCTGCCAGGGCTCCGGCTTGGCACCGAGCAGGCGGAACTCCGGCGGCAGGTTTCCATGGTGGGTCGAAATCCATGCGTTCACGCCGCTCGCGTAAGCGGCGAGTAGCACGCGACTCTCGGGCGAAGCCGTGGCCACGAGCTTCTCGGCCGAGTCGTGGATGCGCAAGCGGCGCACCTTTTTGTCGAAAGCGAGCGCGCGCTCGCCGAAAAGCTCCGAGAGCCTCCCCGCCGCCGCGCGCCGCGAGAGCTCCATCTGGAACAGGCGGTCGTTGGCATGCAGCCAGCCGAGCGCCGCCGTCGCGTCGGCTGCCGTCGTCGCCTGGACGAAGGGCATCGCCCAACGATCCCAGCGCACATCGACCGGCGCCGCGAGGCCGGCCAGGGTGGCGGCGCCCTCGCGTTGCGGCAAGCCGCGCGATTTGAGCCAGAAGTAACCGCCGGCACCCAGCGCCGCGGCGACCAAAAGGACGAGCAGGAGGATCCGAAGCAGCTTGCGCAGGAACATGGCTGCGGACTCTATCCCGCGACCGGGCACCTGGAGGCGAGGCGCGATCGCCTCGCAGCGGAGCTCTACTCGTCGCGGCGGGCGAGCCGGACGAGGCTCTCGAGCGTGCGGAGCTTGCGGTCCTTGGCGGCGAAGAGCCGGGCGGCGAAGAGCGCCGAGGCCGCGTGCGCCGAGAGCAGGTCGAGCAGATCGCGGTCGTCGGGGCGCAGCACCGGCTTGTGATCGAAAAGCTTGAGGATGACGAGCGCGCCGACGATCTGATCCTGAATCTTGAGCGGCACGGCCGCGACCGTCTTCGAGCCCGCCGCAGGACCGAGCTTCAGAGATCCATCCTTGAGCGCCGCGTCGCAGAGCGGATCGCCGCCGGCATAGGTCTCGCCACCGAAGCCCGGAGTGCCCTCGTCGGAGGTTCCCTGCGAGAAGGCGACCTCGAAGTCGCGGCCGTCGTCCTTGAGCAGGAGCAAGGCAAAGCGCTCCGCGCCAAGCAGGTTCACCGCGATGTCGGCGATGGCGCTCGAGACCTGCCGCGGGTCGAGGAAGGCGTGCAACTGGTAGGTCGCGACGTAGAGACTCATCAGGCGGTCGAGCTGATGCTCGGTGTCGACGAGCCGCACCGAGATCTCCTGCATGTCGACACGAACCTCGTCGAGCTCGCGCTCGAGCCGGTCGGCGACCGGCGGCGGCTCCGACTCCGCGAACAGCTCTGCCTCGCCGCGCGCCGCCGAAGCGAGCGTCGTCGAGAGGCGCGCCACCAGCTCGCTCGCCCGCCCCAGGGCGTCGCGCAACTGGTCGACGAGCGGCTCTTGCGAGGCGGAAGGCGGTTCGGGCTTCACGCCGGCTCCGGCAAAGCGGCGATCGCCGCCCGCACCTCATCGGCCCGGAAAGGTTTGGTCAGGTAGGCCGCGGCGCCGGCCGCGAGCCCGCGCTGGGCATCCTCGTCGCGGCCCTCGGTCGTCACGACGATGACGCGCAGCGCCGGCACGAGCCCGCGGGCCCCGAGCTCGCGCAGGACCTCGAAGCCGTTCATCTTCGGCATGTTGATGTCGAGGAGCACAAGATCGATCTCGGGATCGGCGACGATCTTCGCGACCGCCTCCTCGCCGTCACGCGCCGCGACGAGTCCGCCACCGCGCAGCATGACTCCGTACATGCGGTGCATCAGATCGGAGTCGTCGACGACGAGAATTTTCTTGGGTTTCACGGACTGGGCCAGTGTAGACGAAGGGTGGCGGGCTTTCAACAAGACTCTCCCAAGACCTTGAGAACCGTTCGAGGGCGCACTCCGCGGGCGCCGGCCGCCCGTTGGCCTTGCATCCGCCCGCGATCTGGGTGACGATGCGGAATCTTCGAAGGAGCCTCGACCGTGGAATCGCGGAACGGATCGACCACGACCCGTCGAAAGGTCGGATGAACCGGGCGACCGGAAAGCGAGCCGAGCCCGGATCGCTAGCTGTGCCGGCGGCGTTGCTCCTGGGCGCATGGGCCGCCGGTGGGTGGCTCGTCGCTGGCGCCAGCCGCGCAGCCCACGCCCCGTTCCTGCTCGCGCTGTTTCACTTCGTAGCACTCGCCTTCGCTGGACTCTTTCTGGCCTTCGAGCTCGCGGCGCGGGCGGGCGATCCGCGCTCGCGACTGCGCGCCCGTCTCGTCCGGACCTTTCGCCAGCTCGGCGACGGCGACCTCATCCGCACCGCCGAGCTTGCGCGGACGCTGGACCCCGACCTCGCAGCCGCCGTCGCACGTGCGGTCGCCGGCCTCGCGACGCGGGTCGAACAGCTGCAGGCGAATTCGCACTCCGTCGCCGGTGCCGCGGAGGGCGTCGACCGCGGCTCGACGCTGCTCGCCGCGAGCTCAGCGCAGCAGGCCGCCGCCGCCGGGGAAGTGACGGCCGCCATGGAGGAGCTGTCGCGCACCGCCGCCGAGATCTCGGAGCATGCGGAGCGCCAGAACCAGCTGGTCATCACGGCGGAGAGCGAAGGCGCCGCGGGAGCGGAGGCGGTCGCCGAGGCCGTCGAAGGAGTGGGCGCCGTCGAGCGCCGTATCGCCGACGTCACGACCCGGGCCGACACGCTAGGAACGCGTTCGCGCGAGATCTTCCGCGTGCTCGAGCTGATCAGCGACATCGCCCAGGAGACCCACCTCCTGTCGCTCAACGCCGCGCTCGAAGCCTCGGCGGCCGGCGGCCGCGGCCGCAGGTTCGCGATCGTCGCCGGCGAGGTCAGGGTGCTCGCCGAGCGCGTCCGCGACTCGGTGGCGTCGGTGCGCAGCCAGATCGAAGAGTTCGCGAGCGCCATCCGCTCGACCGTGGTCGCGACCGAGGAGGGCGGCAAGGAGGCAGCGCGAGTGCTCGAGGAGGCGCGGGCGGCGAACGGCGCGCTCACCGCGCTGCGCGCATCGCTCCGCGCGAGCTCGGAGGCGGCGCGACAGATCTCCTCCGTCACCCACCAGCAGACCTCCGCCACCGAGGAGGTGCTTTCGACGCTGCGCGAGCTCCACCAGGTCGTGGAACGGATGTCGCGCGACCTCTCCCAACTCTCCTCCACCTCCGCCCGATTGCGCTCGATCGGTCTCGATCTCGAGCTCCTGGCGCAGACTTTCCGGCTCGACTCGCCGCGATCCCTCAAGCGGCTGGTGCACGGCTGGGCCGCGCGACTTCCCGATGGGGGGAGCGGCGCGGCATCGGGCGGTGCCGGCGCCGGCGGGCTCCAGGAGCTCATCGACGAGCTGGTCGATGCAGCTGCTTTCGTCGAATGCGGCTGCATCGTCGACTCGCAAGGCAAGGTCCTCGCGACACAGACCTCGCGCGAGCTGCGGGAAGGCAATGGCGATGCGCTTCAGGAGTTGCGCCGGCGCAATCTCTCCGACCGCCCCTGGTTCAAGAAAGCCATCGAGAGCTCTCGCGCCGTGGTGACCCCGCCGGAGCGTTCGGTGTTGTCCGGAGAACCCTGCATCATGGTGGCGGTTGCCCGGCGCGACGCCGCCGGCGAGCCGATCGCCGTCGTCCAGTTCGACGTCAACGTGCGGCACTGGACGGAGATCGGAGCTTGACCACTACCCCGTACCTCCTTGTCCGGCTCGGTGACCGTG
>JBDSRU010000309.1:0-4683 GCA_039929145.1 Thermoanaerobaculia bacterium | reverse complement strand
GAGCTGCCGTTTCTGGCGCTCGATCGCCCGACGATCGTGACAATCCGGAACGACTGAGCGAGCCGCGGTGAAGCGGCGCGCTGACCCAGGCGCTCAAAGCCCCGAAGGCCTCCGGACCGGCGACTCGAGGCTACTCGATCGTGCCCTGAGCTTCGTCCTCTTCGGGCGGGAGCTCGGTGATCCCTTCAGGGTCGTCGTCGCGCTCGAGGACCTTGGCGATCGCCACCAGGCGGTCGTCGCCGTCGAGGTTGATGAGCCGCACGCCCTGGGTTGAACGCCCGATCTCGCGGATGCCGTCGACCGCGGTGCGGATGATCATTCCTTCCTGGGTGATCAGGATCAGCTGATCGCCCGACTGCACCTGTACGGTGCCGACCACCGGCCCGGTCTTGGTGCCGACCTTGAGGTTGATCACCCCGAGGCCACCGCGGCTCTGCTCGCGGTACTCGGCGATCGGCGTCCGTTTGCCGACGCCGCGCTCGGCGGCGGTCAGAATGGCGCCCTCCTTCTCGAGCGCCTCCATGCCGATCACGCGATCGCCCTTGCGCAGTTTGATGCCGCGCACACCTGCGGTCGCCCGGCCCATCGGCCGGCAATCGGACTCGGGGAAGCGGATCGACATGCCGTCTGCCGTGGCGAGGAAGAGGTGCTTGCTGCCGTCGGTGCTCTTGACCGAGAGCAGCCGGTCGCCCTCGTCGAGGTTGATGGCGATGATGCCGCCGGCGCGCGGGTTGCCGAACTGCGAGAGCGCCGTCTTCTTGATCGTCCCCTTCTCGGTGGCGAAGACCAGGAACCGGTCGTCGGCGAAGTCGCGCACCGCGATGGTGGTGGCGATCTCATCGGTCCCCTCCAGGTTCAGCAGGTTGACGATCGCCTTGCCCTTGGCCGCCGGACCGGCCTGGGGTATCTCGTGCACCTTGATCCAGAAGACGCGACCCGACTGGGTGAAGACCAGGACGTAGCTGTGCGCCGAGGCGACGAAGAGGTGCTCGACGAAGTCGCCGTCTTTGGTCGTCATTCCGGTGCGGCCCTTGCCGCCTCTGCCCTGCGCCCGGTAGAGCGACAGCGGCGAGCGCTTGACGTAGCCGGACGAGGTGACGGTGATCACCATGTCCTCGTCGGCGATCATGTCCTCGACGGTGATGTCGTGCGCCTCGGGGATGATCTCGGTCCGCCGCTTGTCGCCGAAGCGCTCGCGGATCTCGATCAGTTCCTTGCGGATCTCCTCGAGCAGAAGCTTGTCGGAGGCGAGGATGGACCGCAGCCATTCGATGAGCCGCATGAGCTCGGCGTATTCGTCGACGATCTTCTGGCGTTCGAGGCCGGTGAGCCGCTGCAGGCGCATGTCGAGGATCGCCTCGGCCTGCGGCTGGGTGAAGGCGAAGTTCGCCATCAGCCGTTCCTTGGCCTCGGCTGGGTTGGCGCTCTGGCGGATCGTGGTGATCACCTCGTCGAGATGGTCGAGCGCCTTGAGCAGGCCTTCCAGGATGTGGGCCCGCTCCTCGGCCTTTCGGAGGTCGAATCGGCTGCGCCGGATGATGACGGTCTTCCGGTGATCGAGGAAGAGACGCAGCATCTCGGTGAGCGGCAGAATCTTCGGCTGGTTGTCGACGATGGCGAGGAAGATGATGCCGAAGGTCGACTGCATCTGGGTCTGCTTGTAGAGCTGGTTGAGGATGACCTCGGGCACCTCGCCGCGCTTCACTTCGATGACGACGCGGATGCCTTCGCGGTCGGACTCGTCGCGCAAGTCGGAGATCCCCTCGATCTTCTTCTCGCGCACCAGCTCGGCGATCTGCTTGATCAGCCGCGCCTTGTTCACCTGGTAGGGGATCTCGGTGACGATGATCGCCTGGCGCTCGCCGCCGCGCTTGGTGGTCTCGATGCCGGCACGGGCGCGCATCTGGATGATGCCGCGGCCGGTCTCGTAGGCGGAGCGGATCCCGGCGAGACCGTGGATGAACCCCGCGGTCGGGAAGTCGGGGCCGGGGAGGACGCGCATGATTTTTTCGAGCGGCGTCGCCGGATCTTCGATCAGCAGCATCAGGGCGTCACAAACCTCGGTGAGGTTGTGTGGCGGGATGTTCGTCGCCATGCCGACCGCGATGCCGGAGCCACCGTTGACGAGCAGGTTGGGGAACTTGGCCGGCAGGACGAGCGGCTCGCGCTCGGTGCCGTCGTAGTTCGGCCCCCACTCGACGGTCTCCTTGTCGATGTCGTCCTTCAGCATCTCCTCGGCGAGCTTGGTGAGCCGCACTTCGGTGTAACGCATCGCGGCGGGGTTGTCGCCGTCGATCGAGCCGAAGTTGCCCTGGCCGTCGACCAGCAGGTAGCGCAGCGAGAAGTCCTGCGCCATCCGGACGACGGTGTCGTAGATCGCCGAGTCGCAGTGAGGGTGGTACTTGCCCATCACGTCTCCGACGATGCGGGCCGACTTCTTGTACGGCTTGTTCGAGGTATTGCCGGCTTCGAACATGCCGTAGAGCACGCGCCGGTGCACCGGCTTCAACCCGTCCCGCACATCCGGCAGAGCGCGCCCGATGATCACGCTCATCGCGTAATCCAGGTAGCTTCTCTTCATCTCCTCTTCGATGTCGACCTGCACCGGCCGCTCGAAAGGAAGCATCGTGTTCTCGGTCATTCAGTCCCTCATTCCGTCAAAACTCCATTCGCCCGTCGTCGTCATCAGACGTCGAGGTTCTTCACGTTGAGGGCGTTGTCCTGGATGAACTGGCGGCGGGGTTCGACCTGGTCGCCCATGAGAATGGTGAAGATCTGGTCGGCTTCGATGTCGTCTTCCACTCGCACCTGCAGCAGGCGGCGGCGCTGGGGGTCCATGGTGGTCTCCCAGAGCTGCTCGGCGTTCATCTCTCCCAGACCCTTGTAGCGCTGGATCGAGAGACCCTTCTCGGCGCCGGCGTAGAGCTTGGCCATCGCCTCGTCGAGCGTCTCGTGATCGGTGGCCTCGGCGGGCTCCCTGGCGTTCTCCTTTTTCGCTCCGGCGGCGGGCTCCGAGTCGGCCTTGCGTACCTTGAAGCTCTTCGCCGAGAGCGCTTCGAGGCCGTAGGCGTTGCCGGCCAGTTGGCGGTATTCGGCGGAGGTCATCAGGTTCCAGTCGATCTTCACGTCGCGCTCGACGCCGTCGCGGCGTGAGCGGAAGGAGATGATCCCGGTGCCGTGCTCGACGTCTTCGTTGACCTCGACGCCGAGGAAGCCCGAGGCCTCGATGATCTGCGCCACGTCGCGCAGCTTCGTCTTGTCTGCCAGGGCCTTCTTGTCGGTGAGCCCACCGGCCAGCGCGACGCGCAGCGCGTCCTCCGGGTAGCCGCGGTCGGTGAGCTTCGCCAGGTTCTCGCGGAAGCTCTCGACCTTCTCGACGAACTGCCCGAGCTTCGGACCTTTCATCGTCCGGCCGCCGGAGCCAGCGTCGAGCGTCAGCTCCCAGCCGTTCTGGATGCGCTCGACGCGGTAGGCGCGGTATTCGCGGTCGTCCTTGAGGTAGCTATCTTTCTTGCCCTCGGCCACCTTGTAGAGCGGCGGCTGGGCGATGTAGAGGTGGCCGCGCTTGATGAGCTCGCCCATCTGGCGATAGAAGAAGGTCAGGATCAGCGTGCGGATATGCGAGCCGTCGACGTCGGCGTCGCACATGATGATCAGCTTGTGGTAGCGCAGCTTCAGGATGTCGAAGTCTTCGCGCCCGATGCTGGTGCCGAGCGCGGTGATGATCGTCTTGATCTCCTCCGAGCCGAGCATCTTGTCGAAGCGTGCCTTCTCGACGTTCAGGATCTTGCCGCGCAGCGGCAGGATCGCCTGGAACTTCCTGTCCCGGCCCATCTTCGCGGTGCCGCCGGCGCTGTCGCCTTCGACCAGGAAGAGCTCGGCGAACTCGGGGTTCCGCTCCGAGCAGTCGGCGAGCTTGCCGGGGAGGTTCGAGGCGTCGAGGACGCCCTTCCTCCGGGTGAGCTCGCGGGCCTTGCGCGCCGCCTCGCGGGCGCGGGCGGCATCGACGCACTTCTCGATGATCTTGCGCGCGATCGGCGGGTGCTCCTCGAGGAACGTCGCCAGCCGGTCGTTGACCACCTGCTGCACCCAGCCTTTGATCTCCGACGAGACCAGGCGGTCCTTGGTCTGCGAGGAGAACTTCGGATCGTGGATGCGCACCGAGACGACGGCGGTCAGCCCTTCGCGCACATCGTCGCCGGAGAGCGTCGTCTCTTTGAGCTGTTTCGACAGCCCCGAGTTCTGGGCGTAGGCGTTGATCGTCCTCGTGAGCGCCGCCTTGAAGCCCTCGAGATGCGTGCCACCGTCGCGGTTGTTGATCGTGTTGGTGAACGAGTAGATCTGCTCGCCGTAGCTGTCGTTCCACTGCAGGGCGACTTCACAGCGCTCTTCGGGCCCGGAATCCTTCTTCACCTCTTCGAAGTAGATCGGCTTGGGGTGAAGGGCGCTCTTGTTCTTGTTCAAGTGCTCGACGAAGGAGGCGATTCCGCCGGCGTACTCAAAGTCGGTTTCCTTGTCGGTGCGCTCGTCCTTCAGATGGATCTTGACGCCCTTGTTGAGGAACGCCTGTTCGCGCAGGCGTTGCGCCAGGGTGTCGTAGCTGAACTCGAGAACGGTGAAGATCTCGTTGTCGGGGACGAAGCGCACCTTGGTGCCGGTCTTCTTCGACTTGCCGATCGCCGC
>JBDSRU010000308.1:0-2818 GCA_039929145.1 Thermoanaerobaculia bacterium | reverse complement strand
CGCGGATAGACTCGTGGAATGGATCCACTGCCCTCCCCGAAGCCGCGCAAACGACTCCCCCGCTGGCTGCGCTTCACTCTCTACGGCCTGCTCGGGCTCGTCGTGCTCGGGGTCGCGGCCGCGCTCGTTCTGCGCTGGTACTTCTCGACCGACGATCTCGACTCGGGCGGGCCGCTGCGCCCGCGGCAGGCGGCCTTCGACGTGCGGCGCTACGATCTCGAGGTCGCCGTCGACCCGGTGAAGAAGACGATCTTCGGCTCCAACCGCGCCACCGTCGTCGCCATCGCCCCGGTCGATCGTTTCGAGATCCAGCTCGATGGCCGGCTCACCGTAGCGCGCGCTTCGGTCGACGGCACCGCCGCCACCTTCGAGCACGCCGACGGGCTGGTGACGGTCGCCCTCGCGACGCCCTGGGCGACCGGCGAGCGCCACGCCGTGACTCTCGATTACGGCGGCACCCCGAAGGTATCGCGCCATCCGCCATGGAACGACGGCTTCGTCTGGAAGACGATCGCCGACGGCCGGCCCTGGATCGGCGTCACTGGCCAGGGAGACGGCGGCGACGACTGGTGGCCCTGCAAGGACCATCCCTCCGACGAGCCCGACGAAGGAATGTCGATCGCCCTCACGGTGCCCGGAGATCTCGTCGGCCTCACCAACGGCAAGCGGATCTCGGAGCAGAAGAACGCCGACGGCACGGTCACCAGCCGCTGGGAGGTCACCTACCCGATCAACAACTATCTGGTGACCCTGAACATCGCCCCCTACGTGCCGATCGAGGAGAGTTACAAGGGCGTCGACGGCACGCTCGACGAGAAGATCATCTTCTGGGCGATCCCCGAGCACGAGGAGAAAGCGCGGGTGATGTGGAAGAAGGCGCCGAAGATGCTCGAGGTCCTGGGCCGGCGCTTCGGCGAGTATCCGTTCCTGCGCGACAAGTACTGGGTCGCCGATGCGCCCTATCTCGGCATGGAGCACCAGACGATCGTCGCATACGGCGCCGACTTCGAGGACAACCTGTTCGGCTTCGACTCGCTTCTCCTGCACGAGACGGCGCACGAGTGGTGGGGAAACAAGATCACCGCCGCCGACTGGGGCGACTTCTGGATCCACGAGGGCTTCGGCACCTACGCCGAGGCGGTCTACGTCAACGACACGCTCGGCGTCGAGAAGTATCTCGAGTACATGCGGCGTCCGAGAAAGCACCTCGGCAACCGCAAGCCGATCGTGCAGGGGCGCGAGCTCACCGCGGGCGCGGCCTATATCGGCGACATCTACGGCAAGGGTGCGCTGGTGCTGCATACCCTGCGCTACCTCGCTGGCGACGACGCCTTCTTCCGCATCCTCAAGCGCTTCGCGACCGACGAGCGCTACGCCTACAAGCTGGTCGCGACCACTGACTTCGAGGCGCTGGTCGCGGAGGAGCTCGGGCACCCGATCCCCTGGTTCTGGAAGCAGTATCTGTACACCGCCGCCCTGCCGCGCTGGCACGAAGCGCGTGTCGCCGGCGACAACGGCCGCGAGACGGTGACGCTCACCTGGGAGAATCCGGCCTTCGAGATGCCGCTGCCGGTGACGGTCGGCGGCGAGACGCGGCGTCTCGAGATGTCCAGCGGCAAGGGCTCCCTCGAGGTCGCGACCGGCACCCCGGTCCAGGTTGACCCCGGCGGCTGGGTGCTGGCGGACGGGCCATGAAAATAGCGCCACCGCAGGGAATCCGAAGCCCGCGGTTTCATTCGTGTAGCCGACTGCCACCGGAGAACAGACCATGAAACGAATCACGAAGGGCACGCTGTCGCTGCTGATCCTGACGCTGTTGTTTCTCGCCGGGCCGCTGGCCGCGGGCAAGATGAAAGGCTGGGAGCTCCTCGGCGAGCGCCGGGTCAGCGACGGCATCGATCACGACGTCATCGAGGTGACTGCAACCCAAGGGACCTTCCGTAACCTGAAGGTGGTGGTCCGCGGACACGCGGTGCAGTTTCGTTCCATGCGCATCCATTTCGCCAACGGCTCGGCGCAGAGCGTCGAGTTGCGCGACGTCATTCCCGCCGGCGGCGAGTCGCGCGTCATCGACGTCGAAGGCGCGGACCGCGTGATCCGCAAGGTCGAGTTCACCTACGACGCCCAGACGCACCACGGCAAGAAGGCGCTGATCCGGCTGTTCGGCAGGAACTGATTCTCAGTCGGGCAGCGCGCCGGAGACCAGGCGCGCGAGCCGGCCGCCGGCGCCGCGATCGAGATCGATCCGCAGGGTCGGGTGCTCGCCGAGGCGGTCACCCAACCCTGATCCGCACACCGCCGCCGGTCAGCGGATCGGATTCGTCGTCGCGGCGGCGATCGCGAACGTCTGCTGCGCCGGCGTGCCGGTCGTGAACCGGAAGGAGTAGGCCGCCGGCAGGATTTGCATGCCCTGCGTGAAGATCCGCCAGCCGCCGGCGTAGAAGGCGTTGCAGGTTGCCGACGCGGAGACTACGGCGCCAGTTTGAAAGACCACGGCGGGGCTCGTACCGACGTCCTGCACCTTCGTGTTGCGCTGCCCGAGGAAGGTGAGGGCGAAGGTGTACGACGCCGGCAACAGCTCCTTGTGCACCTCGCCGCCCGCGGTCGGCCCGAAGGTCCGCCAGCCTCCGGCGTAGAACTCGGTCAGGCTCGACTCGAGCGGGCCGCCTGCCGAGTCGCGCAGGCGGATCGTCACGTCGCGCGTCTGGAACAGGACGCCCGGATTGGCCGCGACGTCCTGCACCTTCGTGTTGCGCTGCCCGAGATAGGTGAGGGCGAAGGTGTACGAGGCCGGCAACAGCTCCTTGTGCACCTCGCC
>JBDSRU010000307.1:0-6625 GCA_039929145.1 Thermoanaerobaculia bacterium | reverse complement strand
CTCCAGTCCTTCGCCCGCTTTCGCAGCCGCTTCACTTCCCCGCCAGCGTTGGGACTTGGGAGCGCGGAGAATGCGCATTCCGGCGCCCCGAATCGTGCGTTTGCGGTGGCCTGGCTCGCCCAGCTCGCGGTGGCGATCTACGGCGGCTACTTCGGAGCGGGGATCGGGATCCTCATGCTGGTCGTGCTCGGCTCCCTCGGTCTCGAGAACATCCACGCCATGAACGGACTCAAGAACTTCTTCGGCATGTGCATCAACGGCGTCGCGGCCGCAATCTTCCTGTACTCCGGGCGGGTGGACGGGCCGGCGGCCCTCGTCATGCTCGGCGGAGCCGTCCTCGGCGGCTTCGCCGGCGCCAACCTGGGGCGATACATCGGCCAGGCGAAGGCCCGCGGCGCGGTCATCGTCATCGGCGTCGTGCTGGCGATTCTGCTCTGGTGGCAGCAGGCCTGAACGGGGCCTGGAATAAGCCCGTCGGGCCGCGGGTTTTGTCAGCCAACGACGCGAAACTCCGCAAGGTCGCGGGCTCGCCGTCGCAGGAGAATCGATGAACGATCAATTGATCATCCCCGTTCTGCCGCTTCGCGACGCCGTTCTCTTCCCGGGTATCGCCCTGCCGATCGGTGCCGGCCGCCCGAGCACCTTGCGCGCCATCGAAGCGGCGCTCCGGGCGCCCGAACCGTTGGTGCTCGCGGTCGCCCAGCGCCAGAACGTCGACGACATCACGCCTGAAGGTCTCTACAGCGTCGGAACGATTGCCCGCCTCGGCCAGGTGCAGCGCAGCCTCTCAGGCATGCAGCTGGTACTGCATGGCGAGCGCCGTGGCGTCGCCCTGCGCTTTCAGGAGCGCGACGGCTACTACATCGCGACGGCGATCACCGCCGCCGACCAGAATCCGGCCGAACCCGGCAACGCGGCTTTCGTCGCGCTCTTCCGCGAGGCCCGCGAACGTTCGATCGAGCTCGCCAAGCGTGCGGGCCTGCCCGAAGAGCTCGTGCAACAGGTGCTCTCGATCGCCTCCGAGCCGTCGCGCTTCGCCGACCTGGTCTCGGCCTATGTCGAGCTGCCGACCGCCGATCGCCAGAAGCTCCTCGAGCTGCTTTCGGTCGAGGAGCGCCTGCGCTCGGTGCTGATCCAGGTGCAGCGCCAGCTGACCGTCCTCGACACCCAGGAGGAGATCAAGACCAAGGTGCGCGAGGAGTTGGGCGACCGCCAGCGCGAAATGGTGCTGCGAGAGCAGATGAAGGCGATCCAGAAGGAGCTCGGCGACGGCGATGACACCAACGACCTCGATGAGCTCGCTGAGCGTCTCGGCAAGCTCGAGCTCACCGCAGCCGTCCGCAAGGAGGTCGACCGCGAGCTCGGCCGCCTTCGCCGCATCGGCCGCGAGTCGATGGAGACCCAGGTCATCCGCACCTTCCTCGAAACCGTCGCCGAGCTGCCGTGGACCGCGCGCAGCGAGGAGAAGCTCGACATCCAGCAGGCGGCGCAGATCCTCGAGGACGACCACTACGGCCTGCACGACGTCAAGGATCGCGTCCTCGAGTTTCTCGCCGTGCGGCAGCTGCGTCTAGAAGTCGAAAGGAAGGAAAAAGAAAAGGATTCGGCAAAGGAAAAGGAAGACGAGCTCGCGGCCGCGATTGCGGGCACCGACGAAAGCACGGAGCCGCTCAGCGATGACGACGGCGCGCGCGCGGAGGACGCAGACGGGCCCACGAGCGAGCGGGGGACGCATGGGTCCGCGCGCCCCGCCGCGAGCGCCACGGGTGGCTCCGGCCACTCGGCCGGGGACGGCCCCGGCAAGTCGGACGAGAAGGGCAAGAAGAGCGAAAAGGGCAAGACCAAGGAGAAGCAATCGAAAGGCCCGATCGTCCTCTTCCTCGGCCCCCCTGGCGTCGGCAAGACCTCCGTCGCGCAGTCGATCGCGCGCGCCATGGGGCGCGAGTACGTGCGCATCTCCCTGGGTGGCGCCCGTGACGAAGCCGACATTCGCGGCCACCGCCGGACCTATGTCGGTGCGATGCCGGGACGCATCCTGCAGGGAATGAAGCAGGCCGGCACCAAGAACCCGGTCTTCCTGCTCGACGAGATCGACAAGCTCGGTATCTCCTATCAGGGCGATCCGGCTTCGGCGCTCCTCGAGGTGCTCGATCCGGCGCAAAACGACAGCTTCACCGACCACTATCTCGGCGTGCCGTTCGATCTTTCGGAAGTGCTCTTCCTCTGCACCGCGAACTACTCGCAGAACATCCCGGGGCCGTTGCTCGACCGTATGGAGACGGTCGAGTTCTCCGGCTACACCGAGTCGGAGAAGGCGGAGATCGCGCGGCGCTACCTGCTGCCACGCCAGCTCGAGGAGAACGGACTTTCCGCCGGACAGCTCACCATCTCGGAGCCGGCGTTGGCCGAGCTGGTCTCGAACTACACGCGCGAGGCCGGCGTGCGCCAGCTCGAGCGCGAGCTCGGCAAGATGTCGCGCAAAGTGGCGCGAAAAGTTGCGGCGAAGGAATTCGAGCGGATCGAGATCGGTACAGTCGAGGTTCGCGATCTGCTCGGCCGGCCGCGCGTCCATCCGGAGCGCGCTTCACGTCAGGACCAGGTCGGCGTCGCCACCGGCATGTTCTACACCCCGGTGGGCGGCGACATCCTGTTCGTCGAAGCACAGACCATGAAGGGCAAGGGAGACCTCGTCCTCACCGGTCAACTGGGTGACGTCATGAAGGAATCGGCGCGCGCGGCCTGGAGCTACGCCCGGGCGCACGCCGCCTACCTCGGCATCCAGGAGGTGGCGTTCGAGCGCGACCTGCACATTCACGTCCCGGCCGGAGCGATTCCGAAAGACGGTCCGTCTGCGGGCGTGACAATGGCTTCGGCGATCGTCTCGGTGCTGTCCGGGCGGCCGGTGCGCCACGAGCTCGCGATGACCGGGGAGATCACGCTCTCCGGGCGCGTGCTGCCGATCGGCGGGCTCAAGGAGAAGATCCTCGGCGCCGTCCGGGCCGGAATCACCGAGATCCTGCTGCCCAAGGACAACGAGGCAGACCTTGAAGACCTTCCGGCCGAGGTTCGCGCCCGCATCCGGGTCTACCCCGTCGAGGAGCTCGGCGAGGTGCTGGCGATCGCGCTACGCGGCGCCAGCCTGCGCGAGGGCCGGTTGCACTTCCAGGAAGAGACGCCGGCCATCGCGACTGTCGCTCCTCCGAGCCTCGGCGAGCTGCGCCACTGACCTAGGAGTCGTCAACCGGAAGGAGTCGGCTCTGGACGAGAAAGGCGCACATCTCGCTCCAGAGCTCTTCCTTCAGTCCGGTCAGCCGATGATCGCCCTCTTCGTAGAGCTTCAGCCGCAAGAGTCCGCCGGGAGATCTGGCGACGAAGCGGGCGACCTCACGATGGTCCACCGTATCGTCGAGCTTGCCCTGGAGCACGAGGGTCGGCGTGCGATAGGCCGCGGAGAGCACCTCGAGGTCGAAGCGTCGCAGGTCGGCGACCAGGCCCCACCCCAGATCGGCCTCGACCAGAGCGTTGGAGTAGCGGATCGTGCCTTCACGGCGCCAGCGCTCCAACCCTTCCGCCCCCGCCCAGCGCTCGAGTCCGCGTCCCATTCCGACCGCGGGAGCGATCAGCAGGCTGGCGAGCACGCGGGTCGGACGGCGTGCCGCATGCCAGAGCGCGGTTGCGCCGCCCATCGAGGAGCCGATGAGCACCACCTCACCCAGCCCCCTGTCGACGAGAAAATCGTGCACCGCCGAGAGGTCGGAGAGATTGCGGCTGAAGGTGAGCTCGCGCATCGTGCCGCCCGATTGACCGTGCCCCTGGAAGTCGAAGGAACAGAACGGGATGCCCCGCGCGGTGGCGCGGGCGCGGAAGAAATCGGCCTTCTCGCCGGCCTGCGCCGAGCCGAAGCCGTGCACATAGAGGAAGGCGAAGCGCGCGCGACGGCCGCCCTCAGGTATCGTCAGCCGCACCGCGAGATGCGAAGGCTGGCCGTCCGAATCGGAGACCGGCAGCGACTCGCGAATCTCCAATCCGGTCGAGTCGGTCATCGCATTCGCAGTCTGTCAGGGCCCGGGGCGCGTCGCCAACTGTTCCCCTTCGGTTAGACTGAACCCATGACTCCAGGACCGGGCGCACAGTTCATCGAGAAGACAGTGTCGCGCCTCAAGTTCCCGCAGGCGTTCGCCGTCTTCGTCGGACTCTTCCTTTTCGACCTGATCATTCCGGACTTCGTACCGTTCGTGGATGAAATTCTGCTCGGCCTGGGCGCCGCGCTCTTCGGCATGTGGCGCGAACGGGTGAGCACGACACGACCCGCCCCGGACGCTCCGCCGGCGCCCAAGCCGGCGACGAAAAACATCACCCCCGGCGACTGAATCATGGCGCTCCGGCGCGCAGCCGCTGGACCGGCTTCAGAATTTCGCTGAAGCTCCACCGCCGCCGAAGTCACCGCCGCCCCCTTCGAAGTCCGCAGCTTCGGACTGACGCGCCGCAGGTGTGAGCAGCGCGAGGGTCGCCAGCACTTCGAGCGACGGCAGACTCGAGCGGTCCCCGCTCACGGCCAGCGCCGTGAGACCGTGCCATTCGGCCCCTTCGCGACGCGCCAGCGCACGCCGCAGCCAGAGCGCCAAGGCAACCAGGGCACCCCCTTCGAGGATGAGCCGGAGCCAGAGCGGACCGCTGCCGAAGCGGTGGGCAAAGGTCACTCCGGTGACGCAACACAGCAGCAGGCCGAGCACGATCGCAGTGCGGTAGCGGCGCAAGAGGCCTGCGCCGAGGAGTGCGACTGGCACAGCGACCATCGCCAGGAGGCTGGCGAGGACAGCCCAGTCCGCTACCGGCGCCCGACTCCCTTCGCCCCAGAACGAATTGTTGTTCTCGAGCCGCAGGAAAGAGATCAGTCGGAGCTCGACGATCGTGATGTAGACCGCGGCATAGAAGATCAAGACGGCGACGACGAACGCCTCGCCAAACCGCTTGCGGTGCTCGGGAGAGAGATGCCCGGCGACGGTGAGAGCGGCAAGCGGCCAGGCGATCAGCCCGGCGACCAGAAGACAGAGCAGGTGGCTCCACAGCAGCTGCGAGAGTCCGACGAACAGCGCCAGCGCCGCCACGGCACCCA
This sequence comes from Thermoanaerobaculia bacterium, assembly GCA_039929145.1. Classification (GTDB taxonomy): domain Bacteria; phylum Acidobacteriota; class Thermoanaerobaculia; order Multivoradales; family JAGPDF01; genus JAGPDF01. Next base: position 1,509 of record JBDSRU010000307.1, on the reverse strand, counting down.
TGCCGGGTGTCGCCCACCGCCAGACGATCAGGGAGGCGAGTCCGGCCGTGGCCCACGCCCCGGCAACGAGTACGGAACCGGGCCCTGGGTCGAGGCCTTCGAGCAGCCACCAGAGCCCGCCACCGAGCACGAGGCCAAGGCCGATCCAGGCACATGCCTCCTCGATGCCGAAGCGGCGCAGGCGCCGCCCGGCAGTCAGCCACTCGGCGACGGCGAGCACCGCTGCCCCCGAGATCAGGAAGACCATGGAGAAGGGGCCGGCGTCGTCCAGATCCAGGCCCGCAGAGGCGAGAACGGCGAGGCCGAAGCCGTAGGCCGTCACGAAGCCGAACCAGGTGAAGATGAAGAACAGCACGCGGAAGATCTTCGACGTCCGCACCCGATCGTCCGGATAGAGCGCAGCGATCGCCGCCTCAGTGGCGGGGTCGATCTCGCCCGCCTTGCGCCAGAGGGTGGCCGCCCGGCGCACGGCAAAATTACGATCGGCGGCGGCGATCTCGGGCCTCATACGGCCTCCACCCGGAAGCGGCGCTGCACGAACCAGAGCAGGGCGATCATCGACAGCGAGCTGCCAGCGAACCAGAAGCAGCCGCAGCCGGCCTCGCCGATCATCTCGAAAGCGAGGCGGGAGACTCCGGCGTAGACCCCGAGAGCGCCCATGGCAAAGAGCCCGAAGCGCTTGGCGCGCAGCGCCACTCCCGCGAGCCCGGCGGCCGCCAGAACGAAGACCACCGCCCAGAGGATCCAGTTCTCGTCCGGATCGAGCGCCAGGGATGCCAGCCCGGCAAGCAGGGCGAGGCAGCCGAGGAAGGTCGTGAGCGGTTCGAAATGGCGCTTCAGGTCGAAGCGTCGCATCGCCGTCCCGGCGAGAACGAACGCCACCCCGCAGAGCATCAGGTTGAGCCGGACAGCACTCGCGACACCAGACCCGAGGAAAGCGGAGCCGGCGAGGCCGCCCGCGACCGAGCCGGCCGCGAGCCCGCGCCAGGCGGCGAAAGTCGACAAGGCGAGCGACCAGGCGGTGCGTGAGTCACAGCGCACGGCGAAAGCGCCGGTCACCAGACTCATGCAGAGGAGGTGATAGCTCCAGGCGGAGCCGAAAACGGTGAACTTGGCCTCGATGTAAGCCAGGTCGGCCCCCAGCAACAGCAGGCCGAAGAGCAGCAGGAAGTCGTAGGCCCAGTCGCCCGATTCGGCACGCTGCCAGGTGAAAGGCAACGCCCGCCGGAGCGTCCAGCCGAGACAGCCCGCCGCCGCGAGAGCGATGCCCACCGCAATCGTCACCGGACCGATGCGGTCCAGATTTTCCTTCACCAGCAGCGAGATGCCAGCGACCACGGCGAGCACCCCGAAGTAGAGCAAGGCGCGGAGCTCGCCGCGGATGGAAAGCAACTCGCCGCGTGCCGAGCGCAGGAGTGGTGCGGCGGTGGCAGGCGCAAGGAGACCTTGCTCCACCAGCTTCGGGAGTGCCTCGGCAACTTCGGGCGATCGCATCGAAGCAGGAATCCT
>JBDSRU010000306.1:0-11372 GCA_039929145.1 Thermoanaerobaculia bacterium | reverse complement strand
GCCGCCTCCTCGCCTGCTTCGAACCGCGCAGCCTCACCGCGGGCCGCGCCTTTCTGCTCGCTGGCTATGCCCGTGCCTTCGCAGTCGCCGATCGCGCCTACTTCGCACCGATCTTCCACCGCGATCGTCTCGCCCCCGAGGATCGGCTGGATCTAGCGGCCCTCGCGGCGGATCTCACCGTGGCCGGAACTCCTTGCGTGCTGGCGCCGGATCTTGACGCTCTCCTCGCCCAGATCCTCGCCGACGCGAGGTCCGGCGACGTCGTGCTGACGATGTCGTCAGGCTCCTTCGGCGGGCTGCCGCGGCGTCTCGCCGATGCCGTAGCTGGCCTGGGATGACCTCGCCGCTCCTCCCGCCTCGAGTTGCCCCGGCGCCCGCGTTGTCGCGCGCCGCAGGCTTTGCTAGCATCACTTGAGGTTTCGCGCCCAATGAGCTATCCCGGAGATCCGGCCCTCGCTTCCGATGTGAAGCAGCGCATTCTCACCACGTTCCAGCAGACGCTGGATCTGGCGAGCAAGGGGAGCCGCCAGGAAGCTCTGCTGGGATGCGATTTCATCCTGCGTCTCGATCCTCAGTTCGGACCGGCACGGACACTTCAGCAGCTCGTTCAGGCCGGACGCAGTGGGCCGCAACTTGCGGCGCTCTTCGGCGGCAATGAAGTGGCCCCACCGCCGGTCGCACCGCCGGTCTTCGACGACTTGCCGCTCGACCTGCCGGACGCATTCGGGCTCGCCCCTGGAACTCCTGCGGCATCGCTTGCGGAGCGTCTCAACCGGCTTCTCGTGGCGCGGCGCTTCACCGATCTCCTCGCCGAGGCCGAGCGCGAGGCGAGCGCTCTGGCAGGCGATGCGTCGGCCCGCCAGATCGTCGAGCAGGCCCGATCGCGCCTCGAAGCGGCCCCCTACGTGCAGACGTTCGTGGAGTCGGCCCGCCAGGCGTTGCAGGCGGGCGATAACGAAGAGGCCGAGCGGTTGATGCGCAAGGCGAGAACGCTCGATCCCGAACATCCCGACCTCGCAGGTCTCACCGCGAGCGCCGCGCCGGCCCAGGATCTGGAACTTCCCGAGGTCGATTTCTCGTTCGCCGGACTGAACGACGAGACCTACTCGATGGGCGCGCCGGCGTCTGCGCAAGAGGCGAGCGGGAGTCCGTCCGGAGAACACTCGGGGCGCATCGAGGAGCTCCTGGAAAGCGGCCAGGCCGCCTGCGACCGCGGTGAGTACCAGGCCGCCATTGACGCCTGGTCGCGGATCTTCCTGATCGACATCGACCACCAGGAGGCGGCGCGGCGCATCGAGAAGGCGCGACAGCTCAAGGCCGAGCGCGAGCGCGAGGTCGAGGAGATCTTTCACGAGGGAGTGGCGCGCTTTGACAGCGGCGCTTTCGAAGCCTCCGAGCTGGCCTTCAATCGGGTGCTCGAGCTCTCTCCCGGCTACCTGCTCGCGCTCGAGTATCTGGAGAGGATCCGCGAGCGCCAGACGGGCGGTCCGCTGCCGGCAGCTGGCGTCGCGACAGCTGGCGGATTGCGCGCCAGCGATCCGGTGAGCGCCCACGCCGAAGTGACTCGAGCCCCGGGCCGGAACGCGCGCGAGAGCGTGAGCGGCGAGATTCTGGTGCCGCCGGAACCTGGACACGGGGCTTCCCGCGGCGCCGGCGAGCGCGCCGATTTCGCGATGTCCGCGAAGCGCCGCAACGCCCCGGCGCGCGGCTTCGCCTGGATCGGCGGCGCGGTGCTCGTCTTGTTGATCGCCGGCGGTTGGCTGCTGCTGCGCAATCGCGCCAGCCTCTTTCCGAATTCTCAGGAGCCGTTGCAGGCCGCGGTGCCTTCGGTAGCCGATCCGATCGCCCGCGCCAAAGATCTGCAAGCCGAAGGCAAGACGGCGGTCGCGATCGCGCAGTTGCGCCAACTGCCGCCCACCGAGCCGAAGTACGCCGAGGCGCAGTCGCTCATTTCGCAGTGGGAGGCGCTGATCAGGCCCGCCGAGCCGGTGCCGGCAGGGCTACCCCCCGATCGCGAGCAGAAGCGCCGGGAGCTCGTCGCCGGCGCAGAGCGGTCCTGCCGCGAGCAGGAGTTCCTGCGCTGTGATCGCTGGCTCACCCAGGCGGCGGAGATCGCTCCCCTGACTCCCGAGCTGGAGCAGCTCCAGGCGCAGGCGAAACAGGGACTGCTGCCGCTCGCCGAAGAGCTCAAGATGTACGCCGACGGCGACTTCGACTTTCTGCTCAACAAGCTCTGGCGCCGGCGCGAAGCGGAACCGGGCAACCGGGACATTCGGCGACTGATCGTCGATTCGTATTACAACCTCGGAACTCTCGACCTGCAACGTGGCGACCCGGCGGCCGCGGCGGACAAGTTCCGCGAAGCGCTGGCTCTCGACCCCGAAGACTTGCCGCTCAAGCGGCTCCAGGCCTTCGCCAGCGTCTACAGTCAGCGCAACGAAGACCTGCTCTTCGAGATCTACGTCCGGAATCTCCCCGCGCGATGAGCCGCGAACCCGAGGAGCCGTTTCTTTTCGACCTGCCGCTCTCCGGCCCGCCGCCGGCCGCGCCGCCGGGATCCGAGTCGCCGCGCGGCGACGGTCAGTCGCGGCGCAGCGCTCGGCGCAACGCCCGCCCCGAATCGCTGCCGCTGTTCGGAGAAGCGGAGCTCGCGGTTGCAAGGCCGGATCCGACTTCACCTGAAGCTGTCTACGCGCCGGTTCCCAGTCGCGGCCCGGTGCCGGTGCCGCGGGCACTCGAGCGGGAAGAGCCGGCGCATGAGCCGGCAACGAGCTCTGCAGCGAGCACCGCCGCCCTTCCCCGGAGACTGCGCGCCGCCTGCGGCGATCTCTCGATCCTGCTCGCTGCGGGAGCCGTCGCCGCGGTCGGAGCGACGCTTCTGGGGGCACGGATCAGCGCCGCATCGTTGCCCGCGCTGCTCGTCTTTCTGCTCTCGTTCTCGTTTCTCTACTGTGTGGTGTCGCTCGCCTTCTGGGGCCAGACGCCGGGAATGGCCTGGTCGGGCCTGATCGCTCGCAGCGAGGAGACCGAGCCGCTGTCGTTCGAACAGACCGCGCTGCGCTGGCTCGGACACTGGTTGACCTGGGCGTTGCTGGGGCTGCCGGGTCTGCTCGCCCTTACTGGACGCTCGCTCGCCGACCGCTTGAGCGGCTCGAGCACCTACGAGACGCCGCTCTCCGGATCCTCCGCCGGCTGAGGCGGCGAATGGGGCGCTTGCGCGCGAGCGCGCGCCGTTTCCCGAAGAACTCCCCAACCGATCCAGAAGTTGCCCAACGCGGTAGCTGCGGCCATCGCCCATAGCGGACGCGACCCGGGAATGAGCGCGACAAGTCCTCCCGCCTGATAGACGAGGCCCGCGAAGCGCATTGGCGCGAAGGCAAGTCCGCCGAGCGCGAAGAAGTTGTGGCCGAGAAGTAGCAGCCAGAGCCCGGGCAGAAAGTGTGGGCTGTCGATCCAGAGCAGCAGGCCCGAGAGCGCCACGGCGACGAGAGAAAGGTTGCCCTGCGCCCGCATCGCCCAGGCACCGATACTCGAGCGACTCCGGCGCCGCTGCTGGCGGAGGATCGTCCAGCCCTCGATCGCGCCCCCGACCAGAATGGTCACGGACCAGAGGACGGTCACGCCGGCTTCACCTGCGAGGCTCGACGCGAAGGGAGTGAGCAGCGCCGCCGCCGGCAGGAGGAGCGCCCAGGCGAACCAGGGAAGCGGGTTGGAGAGGTACGGACTGGAGGCGTCCCGGAACGCCCGGTGGACCGTCGCGGTCGTGCGCTGCTCCTCTTCGCCTGGCTCCGCGAACAGCTCGTCATACTCCGAAGTCGAGCCGACGGAGGGCAGACTGGAGCGAGGTGACTCGGGCGTGGCGGGTGTCCTCAGGCCTTGGCGAGGTGCGCCAGGGCGCGAGCGCGGGCGGTGGCCTGGGCGCGCCGGGCGCTCTCGGCCTCGGTACGGTTCGGCAGCCTGGCGGCCGCGGCCAGGGAGCTCTTGGCGAGCTCCGCGGTGACCTTCTCGGGCTCGAGGGCCTCCTCGGTGAGGATCGTCAGCTTGTCGTCGACCATCTGCACGAAGCCGCCGGCAACGAAGAGCCTGCGCTTGCCGCCGGAAGACTCTTCGACGCGCAGCAGGCCCGCTCCCAGCTTGGCGAGAAGCGGAGCCCGGTGCGCGAGGATGCCCATCTCACCGTCGTAGGCCGGGAGCGCGACGAATTTCGCCTCGAGCGCGAGGACTTCGCGCTCGGGCGTCACGACCGAGAGGTGAAAGGAGCCGGCCACGGTCAGGCCGCCGCCATCTTCTCGGCCTTGGCAGCGGCTTCCTCGACCGTACCGACGTACATGAACGCCTGATCCGGGAGGTGATCCCACTTGCCGTCGCAGAGCTCCTCGAACGAACGGATCGTGTCCTCGCGCTTGACGTAGATGCCCGGGAAACCGGTGAACTGCTCGGCGACGAAGAACGGCTGCGAGAAGAAGCGCTCGATCTTGCGAGCGCGGCGGACGATGACCTTGTCGTCCTCGGAGAGTTCGTCGATGCCGAGAATCGCGATGATGTCCTGCAGGTCCTTGTAGCGCTGCAGGATCTGCTGCACCCGCCGCGAAACCTGATAGTGGCGCTCGCCCAAGATCTCGGCGGTCACGATGCGGCTCGACGAGGCGAGCGGATCGACGGCGGGATAGATGCCTTTTTCGGCGATCGAGCGCTCGAGGTTCACCGTCGAGTCGAGATGGGTGAAGGCGTTGGCCGGCGCCGGGTCGGTGTAGTCGTCGGCCGGAACGTAGATCGCCTGAATCGACGTCACCGCGCCGCGCTTGGTCGAGGTGATGCGCTCCTGGAGCTCGCCCATCTCGGTGGCGAGCGTCGGCTGGTAGCCGACAGCGGAAGGCATGCGGCCAAGGAGCGCTGAGACTTCCGAACCGGCCTGGGTGAAGCGGAAGATGTTGTCGATGAACAGGAGCGTGTCGGCTCCGGTCTGGTCGCGGAAGTACTCCGCCATGGTGAGCGCCGAGAGCGCGACGCGGAGACGAGCGCCGGGAGGCTCGTTCATCTGGCCGAACACCATGACGGTCTGGTCGATGACCGACTTGCCGGTGTCACCGATTTTCGCTTCCTGCATTTCGAGCCAGAGGTCGTTGCCTTCACGGGTCCGCTCGCCGACACCGGCGAAGCAGCTGTAGCCGGAGTGGAAGCGGGCGAGTCGGGCGATGAGCTCCTGAATGATGACCGTCTTGCCGACGCCGGCGCCGCCGAAGAGGCCGGCTTTGCCGCCGCGCACCAGGGGGCAGAGAAGGTCCATGACCTTGATGCCGGTTTCGAAAATCTCGGTCTTCGACGACAGCTCATGCATCTCTGGAGGGAGCTGGTGAATCGCGCGCCGCTCCTTGGCGGCCACCGGGCCGCGATCGTCGATCGGCTCACCGACCAGGTTGAACACCCGGCCGAGCGTCTCGAGGCCCACCGGAACGGTGACCGCGCTGCCCGAGTCGGTGACTTCCTGGCCGCGCTGCAGCCCCTCGGTCGATCCGAGGGAGACCGCGCGGACCTGACCGCCGCCCAGATGCTGGGCGACTTCGCACCAGAGCGTCTCGCGCATCTTCTCGCCGAGCACCGTGCGCTCGACTTCGACGGAGAGGGCGTTGTAGAGCGCCGGCATGCTGTTCTCGGCGAACTGGGCGTCGAGAGTGGCGCCGATGACCTGGGTGATGCGTCCGACGTTGGGGCTGGACATGTCGTTCAACCTTTCGCTGCGAATCGTTGCGAGTTCAGATTGTCGTTCCGGACAGCGTCAGGCGAGCGCATTCGCGCCGCCGACGATGTCGAGCAGTTCCATGGTGATGTGCGTCTGGCGCGCCCGGTTGTACTGCCGGGTGAGCGTCTTGATCATGTCGTCGGAGGCTTCGGTCGCGGCCGTCATGGCCACCATCCGGGCGATCTGCTCCGAAACCGCGGCGTCGAGGAAGGCCTGGAAGAGGCGGATCCGCGCCACGGCCGGCAGCAGGTCGTCGAGCAGAGCGCCCGGCTCGGGGCGGAACTCGTAGTTGACCGCCTTCGCCGTGACTCCTTCGGGCAGCTCGGTCGGTGAGAGCGGCAGGAGCTGGATCGTCTCTGGACGCTGCTTGCCAGCGGAATAGAACCGCATGTAGGTGATGTAGACCGCGGAGATCTCGCCGTCGAGGAAGCGCTGCAACAGCAAGTTCGCCACCGGCTCGACCTGATCGAAACGCGGGGCATCGCTGATCTCGGTCGTCGCCTCGGCAAAGGCCTGGCGGATGAACCGGAAGTAGGCGATCCCCTTCTTGCCGAACACCGAGACCTCGGAGGGCGCGGAGCTCTGCCGGCGCTCCTCGATGAAGCCGATGGCGGTGCGCAGGATGCTCGAGTTGTAGCCGCCGCAGAGTCCGCGGTCGGAGCTCAGCACGACGACCGCTGCCGGAGCCGACGGGTTCGTCGTCCGGAGCAGCGGGTGGTCGATGCCGTCGGCGGCGCGCGCCAGGTCGGCCACCAGCTCGGCGAGCTTTTCCGTGTAGGGCCGCGAGGCCACGGCACGGTTGTATGCCGCCTGGAACCGGGCGGTCGCGATCAGCTGCATCGTCCGCGTGATCTTGCGGATGTTGCGGATCGATTTGCGTCGCTTGACGAGGACGCGGCGGTTCGCCATGACGTCAGGCCGGCTTCGCTGCGGATTGCGCCTTGTACTGGGCGCGGAAGTGGAGCAGCACCTCGAGCAGCTTCTTGGCCAGCGCCTCGGGAAGATCGCCGGTCTTCTCCATCTCCTGGAGGATCTCGGGGAACTCGTTGCGCACGTGGTTCAGCATCGCGCTCTCGAAAGCCAGGACGCCGGAGACCGGGATCTCGTCGAGGACGCCCTGCGTGCCGGCGAAGATCGAAATCACCTGCTCGAAGGTCGGCAGCGGCTGGAACTGCGGCTGCTTCAGGAGCTCGACCATGCGCTTGCCGCGGTCGAGCTGCTTCTGGGTGGCCGTGTCGAGGTCGGTTCCCAGCTGCGAGAACGCCTCGAGGGAGCGGAACGACGCGAGGTCGAGCCGCAGCGAGCCGGCGAACTTCTTCATCGCCTTGCGCTGAGCGTTGCCGCCGACGCGTGAAACCGAGATGCCGATGTTCACCGCCGGGCGGACGCCGGCGAAGAACAGATCGGGCTCGAGATAGATCTGGCCGTCGGTGATCGAGATCACGTTGGTCGGGATGTAGGCCGAGACCTCGCCTTCGAGGGTCTCGATGATCGGCAGTGCGGTCATCGAGCCGCCCGAGTCGGGAAAGCGGTGGACCCTGTACTTGTCCTTGTCGGGCAGGGTGGCGAGGAACGCCTCGGCGACGTGCTTGCCGTGCGATCGGTGATAGAGGCCGTGCTCGTCGTCCGGCCGGACCTCGACGGGAGCGGCGAGCCCCTGCGGATGCTTCTTGACCTTGCTGCGGTCGGTGAGGTCGGCCGGCGCATCCTTGGCCACGACGCCGAACTCGTCGCGCAGCTTCACCGAGCGCTCGAGCAGGCGGGAGTGGAGGTAGAAGACGTCGCCGGGGTAGGCCTCGCGGCCGGGCGGACGGCGCAGCAGCAGCGATAGCTGGCGGTACGAGGCCGCCTGCTTCGAGAGGTCGTCGTAAACGCACAGGGTGGCCTTGCCCTGCTGGTACATGAAGTACTCGGCCATCGCGGCGCCGGCGTACGGAGCGATGTATTGCAGCGGCGCCGCATCGGCGGAGGAAGCCGAGACGACGATGGTGTAGTCCATGGCGCCGGCCTCACGCAGTTTCTCGACCAGGCCGACCACCGTCGATTCCTTCTGGCCGACGGCGACGTAGACGCAGATGACGCCGGTACCCTTCTGGTTGAGGATGGCGTCGATCGCGATCGCGGTCTTGCCGGTCTTGCGGTCGCCGATGATCAGCTCGCGCTGGCCGCGGCCGATCGGAATCATCGAGTCGATCGCCTTGAGGCCGGTCTGCAGCGGCTCGGTCACGGGCTGGCGCTGGGCGATGCCGGGCGCCTTGAACTCGAGCGGACGCTTGTGCGGAGTCTCGATCACGCCGAGGCCGTCGAGCGGGCGGCCGAGCGGATCGACGACCCGTCCGATCAACGCCTCGCCGCAGGGGACCGACACCAGCTCGCCGGTGCGGCGGACCTCGTCACCCTCCTTGATCTGGAGGTAGTCGCCGAGAATGACGATACCGACCGAGCTCTCCTCGAGGTTGAAGACCTGGCCCATGGAGCCGTTCGAGAAGGCGATCAGCTCGCCCGACTTGGCGTTCGAGAGCCCGTAGACGCGGGCGATACCGTCACCGACCTCGAGGACCTTGCCGATCTCGGCGAGATCGACCACCTGCCGGTACTGCTGAATCTCCTCACCGATGACCGAAGAGATCTCGTCGACCCTGAATCGCATCCTTCAAACTCCTCGCGAAGACTCTTCGCTGTTGTGTATGTATTCCTGGATCCTGGCGAGCTCGACCGAGCCACGGCTCGCGAAGCTCGCGTAGACCTGCTCGAGCTCGCGCGAGATGCTGTCGTCGAACTTGCGGTCGCCCACCCGCACGACCAGGCCGCCCAGGATCGAAGGATCGACCGTCTCACGCAGCTGCGCCTCCTTGCCGGCGAAACGGCCGGTCGCGGCGACGATGCTCTGGCGAAGCTCCGGCGAAAGCGGGATGGCGCTGGTGACGAACACTTCCACCTGGTTCTTGCTCGCCATCCAGGCTTGCTCGAAAGCGGCGGCCAGCGGCCGGACGAGGCCCAGGCGACCCTTGCTGCCGAGAACCTGAAGGGTGTCGACGAACAGGTCGCTCGCCTTGCCGCGAAAGCTCTTCTCGATGATCTGGCGCTTCTGGGCAACCGTCACCAGCGGACTGCCGAAAACCGCCTTCAGGCCGGGATCGCGATCGAGCAGCTCGACGAGGCCGCGCCACTCCTCGAGAACGTCGTCTTCGACGCCCCGGCTTGAGGCAAGCTGGAACACGGCATCGTTCCAGATCCGCGCCAGCGATTGTTCCCCGGCCTTGTCGCTCGCCGCCATCTCAGTTTCCCTTGCCTTCGACGAGCGCTCGGATCGAGTCCTGGATCAGACGCTCGTGGTCGCTCGGCTGAATCTCTCGCTGGAGGACCTTGCTGGCCACCTGGGTGGCGAGCGTGGCGGTCAGGATGTAGAGCTCCTTGACGCCGGTCTCCTGGGCGATCTTGATCTCGCGGCGGGCGCGCTCGAGGATCCGGTTCGCTTCGGCCTGACTCTCCTCCAGGAAAGTCCGCTTGAGCGCCTCGGCGTCGCGACGTGCCTCCTCGACGATCGCGCTCGCCTCGGTGCGCGCGGTCAGCAGCTTTTCGGAGTACTCCTTGAGCCGGGCCTCGGCGGCCTCACGGTCACGCTTGGCAGATTCGATCGACTCGCGAATGAACTTCTCGCGCTCCTGAAGCCCGCCGAGGATCGGTCCCCAGGCGAACCTGCCGAGCACGAAAATCACCAAGCCGAAGATGATCAGGGTCCACAGGGCGACGCCGAAGTTGCCTTCGAACGGTCCGCCCGGGGCCTCGGCGTGCTCCTCCGCGAACGCCGGCAGCGCCGCCATCATGGCGAAGCCGGCGACGACCGTCGCGCGCGCGAAGAGTCGCTGCAATTTCGATTCGGTTTTCATCGCGCCTCAGAGGGCGGCGAGAAGGCCGACGACGACGGCGAAGAGCGTGGCGCCTTCGATCATCGCGGCGGTGACGATCATCGCGGTGTTGATCTGGCCGGCAGCCTCGGGCTGACGGGCCATCGCCTCGGTGGCGCTGCCGCCGACCCGGCCGATGCCGAGTCCGCAGCCGATCACTGCGAGACCAGCGCCGATCGCGCCGCCCATCTTTGCGAGGCCCGACGCGGAAGAGGCTGCGGCAGCGGAGGCACCCTCCTGGGCGAAGGCCGCGGGTGCGAACATGAGGCAGAAGCCGACGACGACCAGGGCGAGGACGAGTTGGGCGTTGCGCTTGCGGTTCATGACGTTTTCTTCTCCTTGGATGATTTCGGTCTTGGGTGGCGAATCTGGATAGTCAGGGTCGATGGACGAAGGATCAATGCGCCGAGGCCCGCGCCGGCGCGTCGCCGTGCTCCTCGTCGTGGTCGTGCTCGTCGTGATGAACGTTGACCGACATGCCGATGAACAGGGCGGTCAGGAAGGCGAAGATGAACGCCTGCAGGAAAGCGACGAAGACTTCGAGGAGGCTGATCGCGACCGAGCCGACGACGATGACCGCGGCGATGCCGAGACCGACGCCGGTACCCAGAGCCTCGACGGCGGCGAAGATCAGCCCCAGCAGAACGCCCAGCAGGATGTGCCCGGCGATCATGTTGGCGAACAGGCGGACGGCGAGCGCGAAGCCCTTGGCGACCAGGCCGATGAGCTCCACCGGGATGAGCAACGGAGCGAGCCAGAGCGGGCCGGGGCAGAAATGCTTGATGTAGCTCATGCCGCCGTAGCGCAGGCCGTTGACGACCATCAGCACCAGGGTCATGACCGCCAGGGTCCCCGTCACCCAGATGTTGCCGGTGGCCGTTCCACCCAGATGCGTGCCGAAGAGGGCCGACACCGGGGCGATCGGCAGGAGCCCGAGTATGTTGACGGTGAGGACGAAGAAGAAGGCGCTCCAGACGTAGCGGATGAAGCGATCCGTGTGGACGCCCAGGACTGGCTCGGCAATCTCCTTGCGGAGATACTCGCAGACGGTTTCGAAGAAGTTCGCGAAGCCGGTCGGCACCAACCGGCCAACAGCGTCGCTGCCGGCGCGCCGCCGCACCAGGAGCGGCACGAGCAGCGTAAGGAGGAAGCCGGCGACGATCATCATGACGATCTGGTCGGAGAGCACGGTGATGACGCCCTTCGGAGTGAGCATCCCGAGGTCGGCGGGGATCTCCTTCAAGGGGTGCTGAATCACGTGGCTCAGGGGATTCTCAGGCGCCATCATCCGGCTTCTCTCCGATCCTCAGTCCAAGACTCTCAGCTTCGAGGCGACCGCGCCGTCCGCAACCGGCCCAGCAACCACCAGGTTTCCACCGCAAGCAGCGCCACGTAGCTCGTGGCCAGCGCGAAGAGGAGTGCTCGGCGATCCCAGCTGCCACTCGTCACCGCCGCCAGTCCTGCCGCGAGCGCCACCAGCAAGCGCCAGAGGCTGGCCTTGCCGACGGCGGCGATCGGCGAGCTCGCCGCGACACCCTCGTTCCCGCCGGCGAGCTCCTGCGCCAGCGGCACCGCTCCGGCGAGGCTGCCCGCGAAGCTCGCCAGGCATCCCAGCCAGATGCTGCCCAGGGGATCGATCAGCCCCATCCGCCGCGCCATCACCTGCCCGATCGCGCCCAACAGAAGTGTTGCGACCGCCGCGACTCCCGCAAAACCGAGCCAGA
>JBDSRU010000305.1:0-3764 GCA_039929145.1 Thermoanaerobaculia bacterium | reverse complement strand
GTTCGAGCTCACGCAGACTCACGAACTGCCGGACGGCAGCGCGGCGGTCGACAGTGGAGGTTGCGTTCTGCCCGCCCTGGCCTTCGATCAGCGCGGCGTCGCCCGGCCCCAGGGCATCGGTTGCGATGTCGGCTCCGTCGAGCGCTCGGAGCCGTCGTGCAACGGCCTGTTCATGGACGGCTTCGAGGGCGCTTCGTTCTATCGCTGGAGCGACTCGACGCCCTGAGGAAGCCGGAGGCTCAAGTCCTTTCGGCGATGTCGGCCGAAGCGAGGTGGCGGATGTCGCGGCCTTCGACGTAGAAGACGACATCCTCGCCGATGTTGGTGGCGTGGTCGGCGATGCGCTCGTAGTTGCGGGCGATGAGCAGCAGATGAAGCGCCCGGGTGACCGTGCGCGGGTCCTCGATCATGTAGGTGAGCAGCTCGCGGAAGAGCTGGCGATAGAGCGCGTCGACCTCGTCGTCCCGGCGGCAGACCTCGAAGGCGGCCCGGGCGTCGCGACGCACGAAGCTGTCGAGTGCGTCGCGCACCATCTCCTGGGTGATGACGGCGAGCCGCGGCAGGTCGATGTAAGGCTTGAGCGGCGGTTCCTGGTTCAACACTTCGACCGCTTGCGCCACGTTTACCGCCGAGTCGCCCATGCGCTCGAGATCGGTGGCGATCTTCATCACCGCGACGAGGAAACGCAGGTCGATCGCGATCGGCTGCTGCAGAGCGAGGACGGCGTAGCAGGCGTTGTCGAGCTCCTTCTCGAGCTGGTCGACCTCGCTGTCGGTGCGGATGACTGCCTGCGCGCGCGCCGAGTCGCGCTCGACGAGAGCGGCCATCGCCTCGCTGATCATGCGCTCGACGAGCCCGCCCATACGGAGAAGCGACTGACGAATCTGCTCGAAATCCTGGTCCCTGTGGCGTTCCATTGTCGTCACTTTCTCCAGCTAGTCCCCAAACCTACTACGGATAAAAAAAAGAGGGGAGACCCCAGTGGTACGGGGTCTCCCCAGCCCGAGGGAGGCTTAGAAGATGAGCTGGTACTGCAAGCGGAACTCCTTGTCGTCGGAGTTGGCGCGTGCCTTGTCTTCGATCTGGCGGTAGTCGGCCTGCAGCTTGTGGTTGTGCTTGTTCGGGAACCAGTTGAAGGCGATTCCGTTCTCGGAGCGTTCGTTGTTGTCGGAATCGCTGTTGGGATCGAACTCTGCAACCCGAAGAGCGACCTCGAACTTCTTCGGAACGATGAAGTACCCAGCCTGCAGGATGATGCCAGCATCATCGAAATCGGAGAAGCCCTTGTTGCGATCGTTCGAACGATCGAAGAGCTCGCCATAGATAGAGAATCCAGCGAACTTGGCGACCACATCGAAGCCCACGATCTCCTGATCGTTCTGGTGGGCAACGGCCGTTCCGGCGGCGGCTACCTCACGGACACTCGCCTCGTAGTCGGCAGCGATGGCGAAGAGGAAGTTGCCGCTGGTCTCGAAGTCACTCTCCGAGTACTTGACGTCGCCGAACGGCTGCCAAGCGAGACGGGCGTTGAGCTGCAGGTCATCGTTGTCATTGCGCGTCACGGTGCGGCCGTTGCCGTTGAAGACGCCGATGCGCCAGTCGATCTTGCTGTTGTTCGGGGTGCCCCACAGCTGGACGCCGATGTCACGGCCGCGAGCGAAGGTGTTCGAAACTGCGGCCCGGTCGACGAACTGCTGCGATCCGGAAGAGGTCAGCTCCTGGCGGCCGAACGGCACCTTGAACTGGCCGGCTTTGACCATGATGGCCTTCTTGCCCTTGGTGAAGTCGTAGTTGACGTTGGCATCCTCGAGGACGTTCGCGGAGTCGGCGAAGTTCACCTGCAGCTCGTAGGTCAGGTCTTTCGTGTAAGCCCAGCCGTCGAATTTCATCTTCATCCGCCGCAGGCGGAAGCTGTCGCGCTCCGGTTTGGCCGTCGCGCTGTTGGTATCGAGGTCTTCATGGGTGAAGCGAATCTGCATGCGATTCGAAATGTTGAGCTCGGCGCTCTTCGACTTGATCGTGGTCTTGCCGTCCTTCCACGAGAGATCGAAGGCCGGGGCATAGGGCACCGGTGTGGGGCGCTCGTAGCCGGGCAGATTGTGCTTGAAGAGGTAAAGATCGACCGCAGTTTCGTTTTCGCCGATCAGGGTCTTGCCGTCGACGGCGCGACCGACGAGGGTCACTGACTTGCCCATCTCGCCGCCAGCGCTCCAGGCTCTGAAGACTTCGGGAGTGTTGAAGACGTAGACCCGACCGTCCTTCTCGACTTCGTTGAAATATAGGCCCATTAGAGGCTGCTGAGCTACGGCGCTCGAGGCGAGGCCGAATCCGAGGACGAGCAGGCAAAGGCCTGCGGCGATGACGAGCGAGTTGCGCATGGTGAGAGTCCTCCCTGAAGTTGATAGATCGAGACTTCTGAGCCGCGCCCGGAGTGGTACTTCCGTCTGGGCGCTACGAGTCCAGGGGAAGATATCGGCGGGGTCGAGCGAAGCTGCGACGCCGATGTGACAGGGGTGCGACAGGCGGTCCGGCGGGAGCTCCGCCCCGGATGGGGCTAAAGCTGGGACCGGTGCAACGGCAACAGGACCCGGAACTTCGAGCCCTTGCCGAGCTCGCTCTCGACCTCGACCCGGCCCTGATGTGCCTGCGCCACGTGTTTGACGATGGCGAGGCCCAGGCCGGTGCCGCCTTCCTCGCGGGCGCGCCCCTTGTCGACGCGATAGAAGCGCTCGAAGATGCGGGGCAGCGACGAGGCCGGGATGCCGATGCCGGTGTCGCGGACCTCGATGCCGGCGAGGGGCGCCAGCGCCGCGGGCTCGTCCCTGAGGTCGAGGGCAATCGTCACCCGACCGCCGGGCTGGTTGTACTTGACGGCGTTCTCGAGCAGATTCGCAAGCAGGCGAAAGAGTCCTTCGTGATCGCCTTGCACGACCGGGGACGGCCCCGGCTCGAGCTCGACCGCGACCCGCTTGGCCGTGGCCTGTCCGGCGACCAGCTCCACGGCCTCGCGCGCGACGTCCCGGAGATCGACCGACTCGAGAGTCGGCAGCGGCGCTTTGCCCTCGAGGCGAGAGAGCGTGAGCAGGTCGGCGAGCAGCGCCGAAAGGCGGCGGCACTGATCGACGATGCGCTGGCTAAAGCGCAAGGCGGTCTCGCGCTCGTCGATCGCGCCGTCGCAAAGGGTCTCGGCGAAGCCCTGGATCGCCGCGAGCGGTGTGCGCAGCTCGTGCGAGACGTTGGCGACGAAGTCGCGGCGCATGCGGTTCAACTGCTCCGACTCCGTGATGTCGCGCACCACGACGACGGCGCCTTCGTTCGCTCCGAGCATCGACCCGGCGATCGCCAGCGTGCGCCGGACCGGATCCATGCGTTCGAGATCGAGGCTGACTTCCGCCCCGTTGGCGAGCACCTGTTGAATCAGATCGACCAGACGGGGCTCGCGAGCGAGCTCGAGGGCCTCCGCCGGCGAGGCGTTCAGAGCGACGCCGAAGAGCTCGCAAAAGGCGGGATTCAGCAGCCGAACCTTGCCGCGCGCGTCGGTCACCAACACGCCTTCCGTCATCCCGGCCACCGTGGCCCGGAGGTGATCGCGCTCCGCTTCGACTGCGCGCAGTTGCTCGCCGGCGTGGCGCGCGATGCGCTGCAGCGAGGTTCCCAGCCGTGCGAGCTCGCGCTGCTCCGGGATCGGCAGGGGCGCCGCGTAGTCGCCTCGCCCCATGCGATCGGTTGCGGCAAGCAACTCGCCCAGCGGGCGGAAGAGCTCC
>JBDSRU010000304.1:0-2869 GCA_039929145.1 Thermoanaerobaculia bacterium | reverse complement strand
TGTAGCGCGCGTGCTTCGCCTTCGGATCGATGGCGAGCGCCCGGTCGAGCGCGGCACGGGCGGCCGCGAGATTTTTGCGCCGGAAGGCGATGACTGCGAGGCCGACCTCGGCTCGCGCCGTCTTCGGCTCGACCTCGAGCGTCCGGCGGAGACCCTTCTCGGCGTCGTCGTCACGGCCCGCGTCGATCTCGACCTGCGCCAGGCGGTAGAGAATCTGGGCGTTCTTCGGATCGCCCTCGAGATACTTGCGATAGCCGGCGACTGCCGCATCGATCTCACCGCGGGCAACGTAGGTGTCGGCCAGACCGATCATCGCCCAGTCGTGGTCGGGACGGCGCTTGAGCGTCTCGCGGTAGTACTCGGCAGCTTTCTCCCAGTTGCGCTGCCGGAAGTTGACATTGGCGAGCGTGAACCAGGCGTCGACGACTTCGGGGTCTACCGCGAGAACCTCTTCGAGCAGCCGGGCGGCTTCCGCCGAATCCTTGCCGCGCGACAGACCGCGGGCACGGCCCATCTTGGCGAAAGCCTCGAGCCGGTCTTTCGGATCCGGGAGATCGCGGAATGACTTCGCGGTGTCGGGGGCCTGTCCGCCGATATAGCCCAATGCCGCCAGCGCCCGCATCGTCTCCTCGTCCTCTTCGACCGGCGCGGAGCCGAACGCCGCCGGCGTCACGGTGACGTCGAGCGCCGCGAGCTCGGCGCGCAGCCGGCGCACAACGGGACGCTCTTCGTCAGCCAGGTTCCTGGTCTCGCCCGGATCGGCTTCGATGTCGTAGAGCTCGGCCCGCGGCGCCTCGATGAAATGCCAACGGTCGCGCCGCAGCGAGCGCAGCTCCGACCAGCCGTAGTGCAGGCGGGGCAGAAAGATTTCACTGTAACCGCGCGGCAACGCATCGGCAAGGTCGGCCTGGCCGGCGAGTAGCGGCACGAGGCTCCGCCCCTGACCCTGCTCGAGCCCGCCGGTCACCCCGGCGAGCTCGAGCAGGGTCGGCGCGACATCGGCCTGACCGACCGGCGTCGCCACGACGCGACCGTGGACGGCGGCGAAGGGGGCGTCGAGCAGAAACGGCACCCAGGATGTCGAACGGTAGATGAAGAAGCCGTGGTCGATCTCACCGTGATCGCCAAGTCCCTCGCCGTGGTCGGCGAGGACGGCGACGATCGTGTTCTGCCGCAGACCGCTCTGGTCCAGATAATCGAGAAGCCGCCCGACGAGGCTGTCGGTCCAGGCGATCTCGGCGTTGTAGGGCGAATCCGGATAGCGGCTCTTGTAGGGCTCGCGCGGCGTGTGCGGCGTATGCGGGTCGTAGAGGTGTACCCAGGCGAAGAAGCGCCCCGGTGCTCCCTGCGCCGCGGTTGCGACGTTGGCGCCGGTCGCCCCACTCCCTCCGGGCGCCAGTCCGGAGCCCGCGCCAGTCCGCAGGCTGTCGATCCACTGCGTCGCCTGGGAGATCGTCTCGTCGCCGGGCCGCTGGATCTCGCCCAGGCTGAGCGTCTTGACCTTCTCGAGGTCGAAGTCGTCGAAATAGCGCTCGAAGCCCTGCGAGATGCCCCACTTGTGGTCGAGGACGTAGGCGGAGACGAAGCCGCCGGTGTGAAACCCCGCCGCGGCGAACGCCTCGGCGAGGGTCTTCCTCTCGTCGGCGAGCCGGAAGCCGCCGTTGTCGCGCACCCCGTGCGCCCCAGGCAGCAGGCCGGTCATGATCGTCGAGTGCGCCGGCAGAGTGAGCGGGGTCACCGACGAAGCTTGCAGGAAGGTCGCGCCGCTCGCGGCGAGCTGGTCGAGGAAGGGCGTCGCGGGCGCCGGGGCGCCGAGAGGCCGCCCGTAGACGCCAATCCGGTCGGCGCGGGTCGTGTCGAGGGTAACCAGCAGGACGTTCAGACCATCGGGGCGGACGCCAGGCGGCAGCGCTCCGAGCGCCGTGACACCCCGCGCGCCCGCTGCGTCCCCTGAGCCGGTCGAACCCGAACCGCCGCAACCCAGGGCGCAGCCGGTGGCCGCCAGGCTCGTCGCGAAGCCCAGCCGGATCCAAAACCGCGAACTCCGTCCAACCAACCGTCGTCGCGCGCGCATCGCCTCATCCTACGAAATCGCTGGCGCAGGCGCTCGGAGCCTTGTCGGCTCGGCGCTTCGGCGCTATCCTGCGCAGCAAGTTCAAGCAAGCAGCGGGTGGCAGGGATCTTGCGCCTCAATTCGGGCCTGGATCACGGTGCCGCGAACCCACTTCGGCAACTCGAAGGCGACCAAGGAGGCTGGAATGATGACAGCACGATTGCGGAGCACAGTCGGAATGGCCCTCTGCGCAGCGCTCATGGCGTCGGCAGGCTGGGCGCAGAGCAAGACCACCGCTGCCCTCACCGGCACAGTAACCGACGAATCGGGAGCTTCGGTTCCCGGCGCCAGCGTCGAGGTCTCGAGCCCGGCGCTCATCGGCGGCGCGCGCCTCGCGACGACCGACGAAGGCGGTCGCTTCCGCTTCCCCGAGGTGGCGCCCGGACTCTACGTCGTGGTGGTGTCACTCGAGGGCTTCCAGACGGTGCGGGTCGAAGGCGTTACTTTGGTGACCGGAGCGACGAATGACATAGCGGTCAAGCTCGGCGTCGCCGCGATCTCCGAGACCCTCGTGGTCACCGCGGACGCCGCGACGGTCGACACCGCGAGCTCCGCCACCAATACCAACCTCGACAGCGATTACCTGCAGAATCTGCCGACCAGCCGCTTCCAGCCCGACGTCCTGAACCTCGCTCCGGGCATCAACAACGACGTTGCCTACGGTTCGGCCGGGGGCGGTCTCGCCTACCAGCTCGATGGCGTCGACACCTCCGATCCCGAAGCCGGCACAGCCTGGTCGTTCGTCAACTACAACAT